>NZ_KV791468.1:0-14623 GCF_001807895.1 Stenotrophomonas sp. HMSC10F07 | reverse complement strand
ATGGATGCCGCGACCAAGCCCCCATGGACGGGTTCACGGCGTCCCCCTCAACCGGACCCACCCCGCCAACCTTCAGGAAACTGGCTTTTGCTCTGGCTCTGGCTTGAAGGCTTCGGCGGGTGCAGGGCTGCAAGCCCTGCCGAACACCCCCAACCCTTACTGCAACAGCGAGCGCAGCATCCAGGCGTACTTCTCGTGGGTCTGCAGGCGCTGGGTCATCAGATCCTCGGTCGGGGCGTCGTCCCCTTTGGCCGCCACGTCCAGGACTTCACGTGCCGTACGGCATACCGCTTCGTTGGCGACCACCAACTGGCGTACCATTTCACGCCAGTCCGCACTGTCGGTCAGGCCCGGTTCCTCGACGATCGAGGTCAGCGCAGCGAATTCCCGGTAGGAGCCCGGGGCATTGAAGCCCAGCGCGCGGATGCGCTCGGCCACGTCGTCCAGTGCCGCCCACTGCTCGGTGTACTGCGTCTCGAACATGGTGTGCAGCGAGTTGAACATCGACCCGGTCACGTTCCAGTGGAAGTTGTGCGTCTTCAGGTAGAGCGTGAACGCATCGGCCTGGAAGCGCGACAGACCGTCGGCGATCTTCTTGCGGTCGCCCTGGGTGATCCCGATATCGATGTTCGGCGCCGACGGTGCCGCCGCTGCAAGCTTCTGCTTGCCGGTCTTGGCCTTGGTCGTGCTTTTGGTCTTCGCCATGAGGTTCCTCCTTATGGAATCGTTGGCCTTCACAATAAACCGGTCGTGATGACTGGTCGCTTTCAAAGTTTTGAACGAACCGATTGATGAACTCTATCGATAAAAATCCATCGCCCCGCCTGCGCCAACAGCGCGCCGCCATCGACGGCGCCATGAGCCGCGACCGGGGCCGTTTGCTGGGAATGCTCTCGCGTTGCCAGGCCAAGCCGCAGGATGCGGCACTGGCCGCTACTTTCGAGCAGGCCTTGCAGGCGTCGGTGCAGCGCCGGCAGGTGCGGGCGCAACAGCAGCCGTCCATTACTCTGGACCCGCAGCTGCCGATTGCGCGTGAAGCCGACGCGATCATCAAACTGATCCGCGACCACCAGGTGGTGGTGATCGCCGGTGAAACCGGTTCGGGCAAGACCACCCAGCTGCCGAAACTGTGCCTGGCCGCAGGCCGTGGCCAGGCCGGCATGATCGGCTGCACCCAGCCGCGACGGATCGCCGCACGTGCGGTGGCCAGCCGCGTGGCGCAGGAACTGCAGAGCGAACTGGGCCAGCTGGTGGGCTACCAGGTACGCTTCAATGACAAGGTCAGCGACGACAGCCGCATCAAGTTCATGACCGACGGCATCCTGCTGGCGGAGATCGCCAGCGACCGCTGGTTGTCGAACTACGACACGCTCATCGTCGACGAGGCACACGAACGCAGCCTCAACATCGACTTTCTGCTGGGCTACCTGAAGCAGCTGCTGCGCAAGCGCCCGGACCTGAAGCTGATCGTCACTTCGGCCACCATCGACACCGAACGCTTCGCCCAGCATTTCGACAACGCACCGGTGATCAGCGTCGAAGGCCGCACCTACCCGGTGGAAGTGCGCTACCGCGCGCTGGAAGGCGAGGGCGAAGACCAGGGCGAACGCACCGTCAACGATGCCATCGTGTCGGCTGTCGACGAGATCACCCGCCTGGACGCACGCGGCGACGTGCTGATCTTCCTGCCGGGCGAGCGCGAGATCCGCGATGCGCACCAGTCGCTGGAACGGCGCAAGTACCGCAATACCGAGGTGCTGCCGCTGTACGCCCGCCTGTCCAACCAGGACCAGGACCGGGTGTTCAACCCCGGGCCGAACCGGCGCATCGTGCTGGCCACCAACGTGGCCGAGACCTCGCTGACGGTGCCACGCATCCGCTACGTGGTCGATCCGGGCTTCGCCCGCGTCAAGCGCTACAGCCCGCGCAACAAGCTGGATCGCCTGCACATCGAGCCGATCTCGCAGGCCAGCGCCAACCAGCGCAAGGGTCGCTGCGGCCGTATCGCCGAAGGCATCTGCTACCGCCTGTACGCCGAGGCGGATTTCCAGGCGCGGCCGGAGTTCACCGATCCGGAAATCCGCCGTTCCAGCCTGGCCGGCGTGATCCTGCGCATGCTGCAGCTGGGCCTGGGCCGCATCGAGGAGTTCCCGTTCCTGGAGGCGCCGGACGAGCGTGCCGTTGCCGATGGCTGGCAGCAGCTGACCGAGCTGGGCGCGATCGATGCCGAGCGGCGCATGACCACCATCGGCAAGCAGATGGCGCGCCTGCCGGTGGACGTGAAGCTGGCGCGCATGCTGGTGGCCGCACAGGCTGCAGGCTGCCTGCGGCCGATGCTGGTGATTGCCTCGTTCCTGGGCATCCAGGACCCGCGCGAACGCCCGCCGGAAGCGCGCGGTGCCGCCGACAACGCGCATGCGCAGTTCGCCGATGGCCGCTCCGAGTTCGTCGGCGTGCTGCGCCTGTGGGATGCCTACCGGCAGGCCCACGAAGACCTGACCCAGTCCAAGCTGCGCGACTGGTGCGGACGTCATTTCCTCGGCTTCCTGCGCATGCGCGAGTGGCGCGAGCTGCATCGCCAGCTGCGCCTGCTGTGCGAGGAACTGGGCTGGAAGGAAGAAACCACCGATGCCTCGATGGCACCGCTGCTGGCTGGCAGCAGTGCGCCGGCCCCAGCGCGTGATGATGCAGCGGCGGTGAAGGCCACCCGTGGCCAGCTGCACCGCGCCGCGCGCTTGGCCCGCGAAGGCAAGGCCGAGGCCGCACCGGCCCCGGTGGCCGTGCGCGAACAGAGGGAACAGGCGCCGGCTGGCGGTGGTTTCAGCGAGCGTGTGCGCGCGGCCGCCTACCAGACCCTGCACCGTGCACTGGTGGCGGGCCTGCCGACGCAGATTGGCCATCGCACCGAGAAGGGTGATTTCCAAGCGCCGCGCCAGCGCCGCTTCCTGCCGTTCCCGGGCTCGGCGCTGTCCAAGCGCCCGCCGCCGTGGCTGCTGGTGGCCAACCTGCTGGACACGCAGAAGGTCTGGGGCATGACCCTGGCCGCGATCGAACCGGACTGGGTGATTGCCGAGCTGCCGCACCTGCTGCTGCGCAAACACTTCGACCCGCACTGGTCGCGCGCGCAGGGCCAGGTGTTGGCCTCCGAGCAGATCAGCCTGTTCGGCCTGGTGCTGGCGCCGAAGAAGCCGGTGCACTACGGCCGCATCGCGCCGGGCGAGGCGCATGATATCTTCGTGCGCCAGGCCCTGGTGACCGGCGAGATCAATACCCGTGCCAGTTTCGTCGCCGACAACCAGAAGGTGCTGGAGGTCGCGCGCGAGGAAGAAGCCAAGCTGCGCCGCGCCGGCATCGTTGCCGACGAAGACTGGCAGGCACGCTGGTACCTGGACCGGGTGCCGCCGCAGATCCACTCGGCGGCGGGACTGGATAGCTGGTGGAAAGGGCTGGCGCCGGAGCAGCGCAAGGCGCTGCACTGGTCGTTGGCAGACCTGTTGCCCGGTGAGGGCAGCGAACAGGAACGCTATCCGAAGTACCTGGCGCTGGGCCAGGCGCGCTTGCCGCTGCACTACCGCTTCGAACCGGGGGCCGACGACGATGGCGTGACCCTGGACGTGCCGCTGCACCTGCTCAACGCATTGGATCCGGTGCAGCTGGGCTGGCTGGCGCCGGGCTTTGTCGCCGACAAGGCCTCGGCACTGATCCGCAGCCTGCCCAAGGCGATGCGCCGCAACTACGTGCCGGCGCCGGACTTCGGTCGCGCGTTCTACGAGGCCTTCCCGCAGCCCAGCGCTGATGCCATCACTGGCGAGCTGGCGCGTTTCCTGTCACGTGCGACCGGCGCGACGGTGACCGCACTGGATTTCGAGCCGGGTTCGATCGAGCCGCACCTGCACATGAACCTGCGGCTGCGCGACGAACAGGGCAAGGTGCTTGCCACCTCGCGTGATCTGGAAGCGCTGCGCGCGAAATTCGGTGGCCGTGCTGGCGATGCCTTCGCCGCGCGTGCCGGGCGCGAGATGGCGGCTGACGGCCTGCGCACGTTCCCGGCCACGCCGATTCCGCTGCAGGTACCCGGTGAAGCCGGCGTGCCGGCCTATCCGGCGCTGCTGGACGAGGGCGACAGCGTGGCGCTGCGCATCTTCGCCGATCGCCAGCAGGCGCAGGACGCCCATCCGCTGGGCGTGCGCCGCCTGCTGGAGATCGCCCTGGCCGAGAAGGTGAAGCAGGCACGCAAGCAGTTGCCGGTCGGTGCCAAGACCGGCCTGTTGTATGCCGCGATCGAATCGCAGGAGCGGCTGCGTGGTGACCTGGTCGATGCGGCGATGAACGCGGTGCTGGCCGAGGGCCTGGAGGAAATCCGCGATGCGACGGCGTTCGAGCAGCGTCGCGAACACGCCGCCAGGGCCCTGTTTGGCGAGGCGATGTCGCGGCTGAAGCTGGCCGAGACCATTCTGGCGCTGGTGGCGGAGCTGAAGCCGATGCTGGAAGCGCCGTTGATGGGCTGGGCGCGCGGCAACCTGGACGACATGGAAGCGCAGCTGGCCGGGCTGATCCACCCCGGCTTCCTGCGCGACACGCCGGCCGACGCGCTGGCGCAGTACCCACGCTATCTGAAGGCGATGATCCTGCGCACCGAACGTGCCAAGCGTGATCCGCCGCGTGACCAGGCGCGCATGCTGGAACTGCATCCGTTCCTGGAAGCGCTGGAGGCGGGCGAGCAGCAGGGCCTGCGTGATCGCCCGCAATGGCAGGCGCTGCGCTGGGATCTGGAAGAACTGCGGGTATCGCTGTTCGCGCAGGAGCTGGGTGCACGCACCGGTATCTCGGCGAAGAAGCTGGCGCAGCGCGTGGCTGCATTGCGCCAGGCCTGAGCGCGCCACGGTCGCCCCGCCGGGCGACCGTGGCCGGCCGGGCAGGGAGCCGGCATGGCCGGAATGCCCGGGCGTTACTTGGTGCGGCGAACCTTCGGCTGCACGTTCACCCCGTCCACCTTCATATACCAGGCGCCCATCACCCCTGGGCGCATGCTGACGCCCGGGGCGTCCTTGCGGCCACCGGAATAGTGCGTGGCGTCTATCTGCTCCCACTCCTGGCCGTTCTGCAGCACGTAGCGGCGGCCCTGGCCGAATCCACGGAATTCGCCCTGCAGGTTGCTTTCGATCGGTTCGCTGCTGCCGAAGTCCAGGAAGCCGCGGTTCTTCTTGATCACTTCCTGGCGGCCTTCTTCGCGCGCTGCGGCGACGGCCTGGGTGGTGGCCGCCTCGACCTTGCCCTGCAGCCAGCGGTTGAGCGTGGCCAGTTCACCGGCACTGAGCTTGTCCAGGCCGGCGGCCTTGAACTCGGAGGGCGACATCTGCTGCTGCAGGTCGCCCTCCACCACGCGCTGGGCCAGCGCAGGCGCGGACAGGGACAGCAGCACGGCGGCACAGGCCAGCAGCCGTGGACGGACGCGCGGGGCAATCGAAGGCATGGCGGGTCTCTCCTGGGTGTGTGGGCGAGTGTAGCGGCATGTCTTCATGCCGGGTGATGGTGGGTGCAGTGATTGTCCCTGAACGGCGCCGGCGCTAGTGTAGGGGCCTCTGTCTTGCCTGCTCGATGCTGTGAACCGCGCTTCCGTCCCTGGCCTGGATGCCTTGTTGAACCGTCCCTCGGCAGCGGTGCTGCCTGCTCCGCTGCGCCAGGCCCTGCGTGAGCATTGGGAAGCGCCGGATTGCGAGCACCAGATGCGTGCCACCTGGTCGGTGCTGGGCGATACCCTCGATGCGCTGGCGATGCTCTCGGCCGATGAAGGCGCAGTGGTGGCCGCATTGCTGTTCGACCTGCCGGGCCTGCGCGCCAGCCTGGACCAGCTGCCGCTGGGCAACCACAAGGCGGCGGTGATCGGCCTGCTGGATGGCCAGGATGCGGCCGACCCGGTGTGGGCGCTGCACGCCGGCCGTGAGGCGGGGCGCAACAGCGAAGGCCTGCGCCGGCTGCTGCTGGCGATCATCCGCGACCTGCGCGTGGTGCCGATCCTGCTGGCACGGCAGCTGGCGCGGATGCGCGCGGCCGACAGGCTGGACGAGGAGCAGCGCCGCGCGCTGGCCCAGCTGACCCGCGACATCCACGCGCCCCTGGCCAACCGGCTGGGCATCTGGCAGCTGAAGTGGGAGCTGGAGGACCTGGCGTTCCGCCACCTGGAACCGGAAACCTACCGCCGCATCGCCCGCGAGGTGGATGAAACCCGCATCGCCCGCGAGCGTTACGTCGAGAACGTCAAGAAGGTGCTGTCGCGCGAGCTGGTCGCCCAGGGCATCAAGGCCGAAGTCAGCGGCCGCCCGAAGCACATCTACAGCATCTGGCGGAAGATGCAGAAGAAGCGGCTGGCCTTCGACCAGCTGTATGACATCCGTGCGGTGCGCGTGATGGTCGACGACGTCGCCGCCTGTTATGCCGCGTTGGGCGTGGTGCACGCGCTGTGGGCACCGGTACCCAGCGAGTTCGATGATTACATCGCCAGGCCCAAGGCCAATGACTATCGCTCGCTGCACACCGCCGTGGTCGGCCCGGAAGGGCGCACCATCGAAGTGCAGATCCGTACCCACGAGATGCACTCGCAGGCCGAGCTGGGCGTGGCCGCGCACTGGAAGTACAAGGAAGGTGGCAAGGGCGCGGAGAAGTCCTTCGACCGCAAGATCACCTGGATGCGCCAGTTGCTGGAACAGGCGCAGGACGGGCAGGGCAATGAACTGGCCGGGGCACTTGATGCCGAGCTGACCGAGGACCGGGTCTATGCGCTGAGCCCGAAGGACGAGGTGCTGGACCTGCCGCAGGGCGCTACCCCGCTCGATTTCGCCTACCAGGTGCATACCATGGTCGGGCACCGCTGCCGCGGCGCAAAGGTCAACGGCCGCATCGTGCCGCTGACCTACCGCCTGCGCAGCGGCGACCGCGTCGAGATCCTGACCGGCAAGGAGGCCGATCCGCGCCGCGACTGGCTGATGCCGGCCAACGGCTTCCTGGCCAGCAACCGCTCGCGCGAAAAGGTGCGCAGCTGGTTCCACAAGCTGGACCGCGCGCGCAACGTGCAGGCCGGTCGCGAGCTGCTCGAGCGCGAGCTGAAGCGGCTGGGCCTGCAGCACGCGGACCTGGCCGTGGCGGCGAAGAAGTTCCATGCCGACAGCGTCGATGACCTGTACATCCAGGTGGCGCTGGGCGATACCGGCCCGAACCAGGTCAGCCGTGCGCTGCTGGAGGCGGAGCGTGCCGCCAGCCAGCCCGCGCCCGCACCGTCCCTGCCGCGGCCGACCGCGCGCCGCGAGAACCTGGGCAAGTCCAAGTTCACCGTGCAGGGCGTGGGCAACCTGCTGGTGCAGCTGGCACGCTGCTGCCAGCCGGTGGCCGGCGAGCCGATCATCGGCTACCTGACCCGTAGCCGGGGTGTCACCGTGCATCGTGCAGACTGCGCCGCGCTGGCCCGGCTGGCGGCCAGCAGCCCGCAGCGCATCCTGCCGGTGGAGTGGGGCCAGGCCGGGGGCGGCTACGAGGTGGACGTGGTGGTCGATGCGGTCGATCGCCGCTGGCTGCTGAAGGACATCACCAACCTGATCGCCCAGGAAGACGCCTACGTGCTCGACATCCACAGTGACAACGTGCGCAACAGTGGCCGTGCCCACCTTCGGCTGCGCCTGAAGGTCAGTGACTACGGGCAGTTGTCGACGCTGCTGGGCAAGCTCGATGCGCTGCCGGGCGTGAGCGAGGCGCGTCGCCTCGGCTGAGCTTCACGCTGCCCCGGCTACCCTGCACGCATGGAACGCGAGCCCCCGCATCGCCCGCATGGCGCTGAACATCCTGCGCTGGACCGCGTCCGTCGCGAGGGGCGTTGGTGGTGGCTGCAGGCGCGCCATGCGCGCCGGATCTGGCGCTGGGCGCTGCTCGCAGCGCTGGCCGTGTTCGTGCTGCTGGTCCTGCTGCGCAAGCCGTTGGCAGACTGGTTCTGGGATGAGCCGCAGATCGAACAGCTGCTGGCCGAGGGGGATCGTGCATTGGCGGCTGGGCGCCTGAGCGATGCCGATGGCAGTGGTGCGCGCGAGCGCTACCAGGCGGCGCTGGCGCTGGACGGTGATCGCCCGCAGGCGCGCCAGGGCCTGGCCAATACCGGCGCGGCAGCGCTGCAACAGGCGCGCGATCGCCTGCAGGCGGATGACCTAGACGGCAGCGCGCAGGCTCTGGCACTGGCCCGTGAGCTGCAGGTGCCGCAGGGCGACGCCGATGCGGTTGCCCGCCAGTTGCAGGCGCGACGCAGCGCCGGAGCCGGTATTGGTGCGTTGTTGGCACAGGCGCGTAACGCGTTCGCGGCCGGACGCCTGGATGACGGCGACAACAGTGCGTTGCCCTTGTTCCAGCGCATCCTGGCCCTGCAGCCGGACAACCTGCCGGCGCTGGAAGGGCGCGAAGATGCGCTGAGCGACCTGCTGCTGCAGGCACGCACGCTGGCGGAGCGAGGGGAGTTGGCCGAGGCGGCCGCGCTCCTGCGTCGTGCCCGTCAGTTCGATGCTGGTCATGCCGATCTACCGGCGAGCGAGGAGGCCCTCGCGCGCGCCGCCGACCGGCGCCTGCGGCAGGCGCAGCGTGCGTTGCGACGGCAGCAGCTGGAAGCTGCGGCCAAGGGCTTCCAGGCGGTGCTGGTGGTGGCCGCCGATGATTCCAATGCCCAGCGCGGGCGTGAGCAGACCCTGCAGGCAGTGGTTGCACGCAGCCAGAAGTCCGCCGACGACTTCCAGTTCGATACGGCGCAACGTGATGCGGCCCTGGCGGCGGAGCTGGGGGCTTCGCAGGCAGTCCGGCAACAACTGGCGCAGCGCCTGCAGCGCGCGCAGCAGGCGCAGCGGGCCCTGCAGCAGCCCGCGGTCAGCACGGCGCAGCGCGAACGCCAGCTGCGCGACCACCTGCGGAAGATCGAACGTGCCGAGCGCGCGGGGCAGTGGATCAGCCCACCCGGGCACAGCGCGTTCGACGCGTTGCGCGAAGCCCAGTCGCTGGCTCCCCGCGATGCGCGGGTGAAGGCAGCCGCCGCACGCTTGCTGCCCGCCAGCCGACGCTGCTTTGACGACAATCTGCGGCAGAACCGCGTGCAGGCGGCAGGCGCCTGCCTGCAGGCCTGGCAGACCCTGTCACCGACCGCAGCCGGACTGCCCTCGGCGCGGCTGCGGTTGGCCCAGCGCTGGCTGGCGATCGGCAGCGAGCGGCTCGGCAACGGTGACCTGGCCTTCGCCGCGCATGCCGCCGAACAGGCGCGGTTGCTGCAGCCGGATCTGGCCGAACTGCCGGCGTTTGAAGATCGCCTGCGCCGCGCCGGTGGACGGGCGGACTAGGCGAAGAACACCCGCTGCACGGTCGCACGGGCGGCTTCGAGTGAGAAATGTTCGGCGACGTTGGCCAGGCCAGCATCGGACAACTGCTGCCACAGCTGCGGGTCCTGGTACAGGCGGACCACCGCATCGGCGAAACCGGTAGCGTCATCGGCCACCAGTACGTCCTGGCCGGGATGCAGGTGCATGCCTTCCACGGCGCAGGTGGTACCGACTACCGGTTGGCCATGGGCCATGCTCAGGTTGATCTTGCCTTTTACGCCGGCACCGAACCGCAGCGGTGCGATGGCAATGCGCGCGCCGTCCATGTAGGGCGTGATGTCTTCGACGAATCCGTGCATCTGCACGCCGGGGTGGCGTGCGGCCAGTGCCAGCAACGATTCCGGCGCCGCGGCGCCGATGCAGTGCAGGCGTACCTCCGGTAGCCGGGCGCGGATGTGGGCGAAGACCTCGCCGATGAACCACTCCATCCCGTCCAGGTTCGGCGGATGGCGGAAGCCACCGACAAACACCAGATCGTGTCGTTGCTCGTAGACGGCGCCGGCGCCGGCAACCTCGTGCAGGTTGGAAATCAGTTCCACCCGTACCCGCGGCGCATCGGCCTGCAGCTGCTCCCGTTCGGCCGCACTGACCAGCACGGTGATGTCGCACTGCTCCATCACTGCCAATTCACTGCTGCGGGTGCGTTCTGCTGCGCGCAGCAGCGCCGTATCACCGGCCACTTCGGCACCGCGGCGTTCGCGCAGGTAGTGCAGGTCGACCGTGTCGAACACGGTTCGTGCCTGCGGCGCATAGCGCTTGAGCAGGGGCAGGCACTCGTGGGCGACGTGGTGGCGCACCAGCATCGCCACGTCGAAACGCGACCCATGGCTGCGCAGCCAGCCGGCCACGCCGTCCAGGAAGGGGGCGTACCAGACTTCCACGCCCATCCGCTGCAGCGCCTCGGTCGCCGCGCCGGCATGCTCGCGCCGGGTCGGGACGAATACCACGTGGGCACCGCCCTGCAGCAGCAGGCGGATCAGATTGACCTGGCGCAGCGACCCGGAATCGCGATCGGGCTGCGGTACTTCCTCGTCCAGGATCAGCACCTGGCGCCGGCCGCGCAGCAGCAGCGCTGGCGACGGCACTGCGCCGACCGCCGGATGGCGGGCCAACTCGGTGGCCCAGCGCGCGGCGAAGATGGCCTGGTTGCGCACCTGGTAGGCCTTAACCCCGCTGCCGGTGTCGGTGCCGTTGCTGGTGCCTTCGTCGTGGATCACCCGGCTGGCCGGCTGCACCAGCACGCGCAGGCCCTGTGCACGCACGCGGAAGGCCAGGTCGGTGTCCTCGTAGTACGCCGGCCTGTAGCGGGTATCGAAGCCGTCCAGCTGCTGCCAGAGGGTACGCGGCAGCATCAGCGCCGCACCGGAGCAGTAGTCGACGTCGCGCAGGCTGGCAAAGCGCGGGTCGTCAGCGGCCTCGAAGCGGCCATAGCTCCAGCCACTGCCATCGGCGAAGATCACTCCGCCCGATTCCTGCAGGCGGCCATCGGGATACAACAGCTGGCTGCCGACCAGGCCGGCGTCGGGGACGCTGCCGAAGGTGTCCAGCAGGGCGTCGAGCCAGCCCGGCTGCGGCACCGTATCGTTGTTGAGCAGCACCACGTAGCGGCCGCGTGCGCGCGATACACCCTCGTTGCAGGCTTCGATGAAGCCGCCGTTGTGCGCACGCACCTCATAGCGCAACCCCGCCACCTGCGGCATCCACTGTGCGGTGGCGTCGCTGCTGCCGTCATCCACCACCAGGATCTCGCACGCGGCTGCGGGCGGGTGTGCCGCCAGGGCGCGGAGGCAGGCCAGGGTGTGGCCGACATGGTTGTAGACCGGGATGACGATGCTCACCTCCGGCGACTCGCTGAACGGCACCGTGAAGGGGGCGAAAGCCTGTGCTGGCGGCAGGAACAGGGGCGTGCGCGGCGCGGGAACGGCGCGCTGGGTGTGCACGCGGATGCGTTGCCAGGTGGCCCGCCACCCGCGGGTGCGCAGGCTTGCCAGGCTCCGGCGGGCCAGGCCCGACAGGCGGTTGATCAGGTATCGGATCTCGGCCAGGGACATCGCCATCCGGTTGCAACTCCAGCTTAAGCAGGGGAACCCGGGAGAATTCGCCAGCCGCAGTGGCTGGGGTAGACTCGCCAGACCCTACATTCTCGCATTCCCGTGCCCCGACGCTACGATTCCGACGACATCGACGATTTCGACGACGACCAGCAGGACAGCGGTCCGCTGTGGCGGCGCCGGCTGATCACCTGGAGCATGGCTGCGGTCGCATTGGGATTGGGTTTCCTCATTCCCTATACGCTGTACCTGAATCAGCAGGTGACCCAGCGTTTCGGCGAGCTGCGCTGGCAGATTCCGACGCGCGTGTATGCGCGCCCGCTGGTGCTCACCCCCGGCGAGGCGATGGATGCGTCCACGCTGAAGACCGAACTGGCCGCCTCCGCCTATCGTGATGACGGGCAGGGCAAGGAGCCGGCCACCTATGCGGTGAACGGCGGTCGCTTTGTGATCTCCAGTCGTGGCTACAACGACGTCGATGGCCGGGTGGCGCCGCGCCGGGTGGAGCTGTCGCTGGCCGATGGCGGCGTGGCCTCGCTGCGCGACGCCGACAGCCGCAAGGCACTGAAGGCCGCGCGGCTGGATCCGGCGCGCATCGCCACGCTGTACGGCCAGAAGCAGGAAGAACGCCGCCTGATCCGCATGGACGAGGCGCCGGACCTGCTGGTGACCGGCCTGCAGGCAGTGGAAGACAAGGACTTCAACCGCCATCACGGCATCGACCTGTCAGGCATCGCGCGCGCGGTGTGGGTGACGATCCGTTCCGGTGGCCAGAGCCGCCAGGGCGCTTCGACGCTCACCCAGCAGCTGGCCCGCAGCGGCCTGCTTGGCATCGGCAAGGAACAGACGCTCACCCGCAAGTTCAATGAGGTGCTGTACGCGCTGATCATGGAAGCGCGCTACGACAAGCGCACGATTTTCGAGGCGTATCTCAACCAGGTGTACCTGGGCCAGCGTGGCAGCCAGGCGATCCATGGCATGTCCTCCGGCGCCGAATTCTGGTTCGGGCGTGACCTGCAGTCGCTGGAGACCGAGCAGATCGCCCTGCTGATCGGCCTGGTCAAGGGGCCGTCCTTCTACGACCCGCGGCGCAACCCGGAACGCGCGCTGGATCGCCGCAACTTCGTGCTGGGCAAGCTGCACGACGCCACGCTGATCGACGATGCCGAGTACCAGCGCGCGCTGAAGGCTCCGCTGGGCGTGCCCAAGACACCGGGCCTGGTGGCTGCCAACCGCTTCCCCGCCTACGTCGACCTGGTCCGCCGGCAGCTTGCGCATGACTATCCGGAATCTGCGCTGCAGGGCGCGGGCCTGAGCGTGATGACCGGCATGTCGCCGTCCGCGCAGGCCTATGCCGAAGGCGCGGTGACCCGCACCATCAAGTCGCTGGAAAGCCAGCGTCGCCCTGAGCTGCAGGCCGGCATGGTGCTGACCGACGTGCACAACGGCGACGTGCTGGCGGTGATCGGCAGCCGTGAGGTGTCCGAGGTCGGCTTCAATCGTGCGATCGAGGCGCAGCGCCCGGTCGGTTCGCTGCTCAAGCCGTTCGTGTACCTGCTGGCCCTGGCGCAGCCTGACCGCTATTCGCTGGCCAGCTGGGTCGATGATTCGCCGGTGACGGTGCAGCTCGGCCGCGGCCGCAACTGGAGCCCCGGCAACGCCGACAACCGCAGCCACGGCACGGTGCGCCTGATCGATGCGCTGGCGCATTCGTACAACCAGGCGACGGTGCGCTTGGGCATGCAGGTCGGCCCCGAGCGCGTGACCCAGCTGATCCATGTGCTGGCCGGCATCAAGGCCGAGGCCAATCCGGCGGTGATCCTCGGCTCGACCGACCAGAGCCCGTATGCGATGGCGCAGCTGTACCAGTTCCTCGCGTCCGGTGGTGAGATCCAGCCGTTGCACGCCGTGCGTGGCGTGCTCGATCCGCAGGGCAAGCTGCTCAAGCGCTACGACAAGACCCCGGCACCGGCACAGGAAGGCGATTCGATTGCCGCCAACCTGATCAGTGTCGGCCTGCAGCAGGTCGTCGCCAGCGGTACCGCGCAGCGGCTCAATGCTGATGGCCTCGGCCGTCTGCAGCCAGCCGGCAAGACCGGCACCACCAACGATGGCCGTGACAGCTGGTATGCCGGCTACACCGGCGACCACCTGGCGGTGATCTGGATCGGCAACGATCAGAACCAGCAGGCCGGCCTGTATGGCGCCACTGGCGCGATGCGGGTCTGGTCGGGCATCTTCCAGCGCCTGCCGAGTGCGCCATTGCGGGTCAGCAACAAGGGCCTGGATTGGCAGCCGGTGGCTCCCACCGGTCTCAACAGCACCGATGAAGGCTGCCCCGGCGCGCGCCGTTTCCCGTTCGTGGTGGGCTATGCGCCTGCCTATGCGCCGTGCGCGCCGGCCGCGTCGCCCGAGGGGCAGGGCGAGGCTGAAGGCGAGGGCGGTGGCTGGCGCAGCTGGTTCGGCCTGGACCGCAAGCCGGAAGCACCCGCCGAACCTGCCGCCACCCCTTCTCCCCCGAGCCGATGATGCCGATGAACATGCGTACCCTGCTGCAGCCCCTGGCCCTGACCGGCCTAAGCCTGGCCTTGGCCGCCTGCGTGAGCAGCGCGCCGCCGGTAGTCAAGCCGGTCGATACCACCACGCCGGCGCAGCGCCTGGCGGCCGTGGATGCTGCAGCGGGTCCGGACGACAAGGAACTGTCGGTGCAGCCGCTGCGTGATTCGCAGGTGGAAGACCTGAGGCTGGCCGCACAGGCGCAGCGCCAGGCCAACGACCTCGCCGGTGCCGCCAGCAGTCTGGACCATGCGCTGGAGATCGTGGCCGGTGACCCGGCCGTGCTGCAGGAGCGTGCCGAACTGGCGCTGCTGCAGGGGCAGTGGGCACAGGCGGAGACGTTCGCGCGCAAGGCCGTGGATCTGGGCTCGAAGACCGGGCCGCTGTGCCGCCGGCACTGGGCGACGATCGAGCAGTCGCGGCTGGCCCGGGGCGAGAAGGAGAATGCGGTGTCGGCGCATGCGCAGATTGAAGGCTGCACCGTGCCGGGCATCAAGCGGTACTGAGGTATTCCACTCCACCGGGCGCTGCCCCCTCTGCGGCGCGCGCACTGATGGATGCGGGTGATGGGCCGGGCGGGTGGGGCGTGCAGGACACGCCGTAAACCCATCCATGGGGGCT
>NZ_KV791467.1:16932-20044 GCF_001807895.1 Stenotrophomonas sp. HMSC10F07 | reverse complement strand
GCCGGGGCGGCGGCCGGGGCGCGCGGCGGGCGCGGCGCGGTTTCGTCGATCGGAGCACGCTTGGGCTTGCTGGCGGCCAGTGCCTCGGCCGCCTTGGCCGCAGCCGCAGCTTCCTCGGCGGCCTTCTTCTCGGCCTCGGCGCGTTCCTTGGCGGCAGCCTCTTCCTCACGGGCACGGACGATGGCCTCGTCGCGCAGACGATCCTTCTCGGCCAGGGCCTGCTGTTCGGCGAGGTTGCGCGCACGCGACTCTTCCAGCTTGCGCAGGATGTCGGCGCGCTCTTCGTCCGGCGTCATGGCGCGAGCACCATCCTTGACGTAGGTACGCTTCTGGCGCACCTCGACATTCACGGTCGTCTTGCTGCGACCGGAATTGACCGTCACTTCCTGCTGCTTCCGGCGGTTGAGCGTGATCTTCTTTGCAGACTGATCGGTCTCTTCCGGGGCCTGCTCGGGCTTGCCGTGCGAACGACGAAGGAAGCCCAGGAGCTTTACCTTCTCGGAGCTGGTCACGACCTGGTCGGGACCGCTGAACTTCATGCCGGCACCGGCCAGCTGTTCCAGCAGTTTTTCGACCGGCGTGTTGACCAGTTCGGCAAGCTTGCGGATGGTGGTTTGCTGCGACATTCGGATCCTATGATCTTGTGGGCGCCCCCCCGCATCTGGAGGTGGCGCGGATTCTACGCCCTGAGCGGCTCAGGGCCCTGTTCATTGCCGGCTCATTCGCCGCGTTCCAGTCGGGCGATCTCCTCGGCACGGGCGGCCAGGATCAGCGCAGCGGCGCGCGCCTGATCCAGTCCTTCGATGCCGAAGTCCATGACCTCGTCGGCGGCCAGGTCGGACAGGTCCTCGCTGGTACGCACGCCGTGGCCGGCCAGCGCATATGCGGTGGCTTCGTCCATGCCCTTCAGGGACAGCAGGTCCTGCGCCGGCTGGCCGTCTTCAAGGCCTTCCTCGACTGCCAGGGCCTCATTGAGCAGCGCATCGCGGGCACGAGCGCGCAGCTCTTCGACGATGTCCTCGTCGAAACCTTCCACGGCCAGCAGTTCGCCGACCGGGACATATGCGATTTCCTCGACGGTGCCGAAGCCTTCGCTGACCAGGATGCCGGCGATTTCCTCGTCCACTTCCAGTTTGTCCATGAACAGCTGGCGGGCGGCAGCCTGCTCGGCCTCCGACTTGGCAGTGACCTGGTCCTGGGTCATCACGTTGAGCTGCCAGCCGGTCAGGCGGCTGGCCAGGCGCACGTTCTGGCCGCCCTTGCCGATCGCCTGGGCCAGGCGGTCTTCGGCAACGGCCAGGTCCATCGAGTGCTTGTCCTCATCGACGATGATCGACTGCACTTCGGCCGGAGCCATCGCGTTGATGACGAAGTTGGCCGGGTTGTCGTTCCACAGCACGATGTCCACGCGCTCGCCATTGAGCTCGTTGGACACGGCCTGCACGCGCGAACCGCGCATGCCGATGCAGGCACCGATCGGATCGGTGCGCTGGTCGTGGGCCAGCACGGCGATCTTGGCGCGGTCGCCCGGATCGCGGGCGCAGGCCTTGATTTCCACCAGGCCCTGGCCGACTTCCGGCACTTCCAGCTTGAACAGCTCGATCATGAACTCCGGCGCGGCGCGGCTGATGAACAGCTGCGGGCCACGCGGCTCCGAGCGCACTTCGGCCAGGTAGCCGCGCACGCGGTCGCCGGCACGCAGCACGTCGCGCGGAATGCCCTTGTCCTTCGGAATGAAGCCTTCGGCATTGCCACCGAGATCGACGTAGATGTTGCCGCGCTCGGCGCGCTTGACCACACCGGTGATCAGCTCACCCACGCGATCCTTCCATGCATCCACGACCTGCTGGCGCTCGGCTTCGCGCACGCGCTGGACGATGACCTGCTTGGCGGCCTGGGCAGCGATGCGGCCGAAGTCCGGGTTCTCGATCTGCTCTTCGATGTAGTCGCCGACCTCGACGCCTTCGGCCTCGTCGACGGCGTCCATCAGGCGGATCTGGCGATCCGGCGATTCCATGACCACGTCATCGGCCACCACCTCCCAGCGGCGGAAGGTTTCGTAGCTGCCATCCTTGTGGTCGATGACCACGCGGGTCAGCACTTCCTCCTCGGGATAGCGCTTCTTCGCTGCCGAGGCCAGGGCGGCCTCGATGGCATCGAAGATCACTTCACGCGGCACGCCCTTCTCGTTGGCGACTGCGTCGACTACCAGCAACAGTTCCTTGCTCATTGGCTCACTCCGCGCGCGGCTTCTTTGCCGCCGGCTCGTTGGAAGAAGAATTCGTGTTCGGCTTCGGACGCTTCGGCGCCGGACCGGTCGGCTTGCTCGGGGCCAGCCCCAGCGCCACCCAGTCGGGCATGATCCGTGCCTTGTCGATGTTGTCGGCCGACACGACCACTTCAGCCTTGTCGACGATGAAGGTGATGGTGCCCGCGGCCTCGTCGATCGCTTCGATGCGGCCCTGCAGGCGACGACGGTTATCCTGCGGCAGCTTCAGCGTGACCTTGGCCGATTCACCCTGGTGGCGGCCGAACTGCTCCAGGTTGAACAGCGGGCGGTCCACGCCCGGCGAGGACACTTCCAGCGTGTAATTGCCGCTGATCGGGTCTTCGACGTCCAGCTGCGCCGAGACTTCGCGGCTGACCCGCTCGCAGTCGTCGACATTGATGATGCGCTCGGGCTGTTCAGCCAGCGGCACGTCGATGTAAAGGCGCAGGGTCGCACCGCCGGGGGCCGGCAGATACTCAACGCCCAGCAGCTCCAGGCCCAGCGACACAACGGTCGGGGCGAGCAGATTCGCGATGTCGGTTGCCTTGTCGCTCACAGCCTGCCTTGATCTCTATGGTTGGGTGCCGGCCTTGGCCGGCGTGGAAACATGACGCCCCGGAAACGACAAAGGGCCCGTTGGGCCCCTTTTCCGGAAAGACTCCGGTGACTGGATTCCGGTTGCAACCTGCATTGCCTGCCGGTTGCGGCCCTCCTTCCGGGTCCGGACTCCCGCTGGGAGGCCGCCTTCAGGGGTACTGCTAGGCCGCTGATGATAGCGGCTGCACCGCGCTGGTGCAAGGTGCGGACCCGGGGTCAGATCCCTTTTCCACGGGAAAAGGGATC
>NZ_KV791467.1:0-16912 GCF_001807895.1 Stenotrophomonas sp. HMSC10F07 | reverse complement strand
AGATCCCTTTTCCACGGGAAAAGGGATCTGACCCCGATCACGCAGAAACGACGCAGACCCCAAAGAAAAACGCCCTCGAAGCAGCACTTCGAAGGCGATCTCCTTACTTGGTAGCGGGGGCAGGATTTGAACCTGCGACCTTCGGGTTATGAGCCCGACGAGCTGCCAGACTGCTCCACCCCGCACCGGAAGTGTTTGAACTGCTGCCCTGCTCTTTCGAGGGGGCTACCGCAACGATGTTCTGGCTGAACCGCTGCAGTGACAACTCAGGCTGCGCATATTACACGAATCGCGCAGCTTTGTGTCAACTTTTATGCAAGATGCGCAAATGCCTGCTGGCACCAGACCATGATCGGGTTCCAGGCCAGGCCCAAGGCCAGCAGCGCCAGGGCATTGACACCCAGCACCACACCCAGCACGCGGTCGTTGTTGCGCGGCATGGCCTCGCCCACCGGCTCATCGAAGTACATGACCTTGATGACGCGCAGGTAGTAGAAGCAGCCGACCACGGCGCACAGCACGCCCAGGATGGCCAGCCACAGCAGGCCGCCGTTGACGGCCGCGCCCAGCACGGCCAGCTTGGTCCAGAAGCCCAGGAACGGCGGGATGCCGGCCAGCGACGCCATGATGCACAGCACCAGGCCGGCCATCCACGGGTTGCGGGCATTGAGGCCCTTGAAGTCCTCGATGTTCTCGGCTTCAAAACCGGCACGCGACAGCGCGATGATCGCGCCGAAGGCGGCGGTCGACATGATGGCGTAGGCCAGTGCGTAGAACAGCGCAGCGGCATAGCCCTGTGCGCCACCACCGGCGATGCCCATCAGCAGGAAGCCGATGTGCGAGACGGTGGAGAACGCCAGCATGCGCTTGAGATTGCTCTGCGCGATGGCCATCAGGTTGCCGATGACCAGCGAGACTGCGGCCAGGCCGGCGATCAGCAGCTGCAGTTCGGTCGACAGCGGACCCACGCCCATTTCCAGCAGGCGGTAGGCCATGCCGAAGGCGGCCAGCTTCGGCGCCGAGCTGATGAACAGTGCGATCGGTGCCGGGGCACCCTGGTACACGTCCGGCAGCCACATGTGGAACGGTGCGGCACCCAGCTTGAAGGCGACGCCGGCGATCATGAACACCGCACCGGTGATCAGCAGCACGCGCTCTTCCGAGTGCGGGATGGCGTCACGGATGACGTCCAGGTGCAGGCTGCCGGTAGCGCCGTAGATCAGCGACATGCCGTACAGCAGCAGGCCAGAGGCCAGCGAGCCGAGCACGATGTACTTCATCGCCGCTTCCGAGGCCAGGCCGTTCTCGCGGTTGCTGGCGACCAGGGCGTAGGAGCACAGCGCCAGCAGTTCCAGGCCCAGGTAGACCATCAGCAGGCTGCCGGCCGACACCAGGATCATCATGCCGGCGGTGCCGAACAGGATCAGCACCGGGATCTCGCCCTGGAACAGGTTGCGCTCACGCAGGTAACGCCAGCCGTAGACCAGGGTCAGGCCGCTGAGCAGCACGATCCCGGTCTTCATCACGTCCGCGGCGGTATCGCGCACGAACATGCCATGGAAGACCTCGCCCTGCCCGCCCACGCCGGTGGCCAGCATGAACAGCACCACGGCCAGCGCAGCGAGCGAGAACAGGTGGGTGACGATCTTGTTCCGGTTGCTGACGAACAGGTCGAGGATCATCAGGGCGAAGGCGCTGCCGATCAGCACCAGCTCGGGAGCGAGCGGTGGCAGGTCAGCGGCGGTCAATGGCAGCAGCGGCGAGGTGGTCATCATCAAATCCTGGAATTACAGCAGCTTGCTGGATGCGATCTGCATCGCCAGCTTCGCGATCGAGGGCTCCATCAGGTCGGTCAGCGGCTTGGGATAGATGCCCAGGGCCAGCACGCCGATGGCGAACACGCCCAGCACCAGCCATTCGCGGCCGTTGATGTCCTTCAGTTCGGCAACATGGCTGTTGGCCACTTCACCGAAGAAGATGCGCTTGTACAGCCACAGGGTGTAGGCGGCGCCGATGATCAGGGTGGTGGCCGCGCCCAGCGCGATCCACGGATTGCGCTGGAAGGCCGACAGGATGACCATGAACTCGCCGACGAAACCGCTGGTACCGGGCAGGCCCGCGTTGGCCATGAAGAACAGCATGGCGAAGGTGGCGAACCACGGCATCACGTTGACCACGCCGCCGTAATCGGCGATGCGGCGGCTGTGCATGCGGTCGTACAGCACGCCGACACAGGAGAACATCGCGCCGGAGACGAAGCCGTGCGAGATCATCTGCACCATGGCGCCCTGCAGGCCCAGGCGGGCGGCATCGGCGTTGCCGGCTTCACGGACCAGCCACAGGGCAATGAAGGTGCCCAGGGTGACGAAACCCATGTGCGCGATCGACGAATAGGCGATCAGCTTCTTCATGTCGTCCTGCACCAGGGCGACCAGGCCAACGTAGATCACTGCGATCAACGACAGCGCAATCACCAGCCAGGCCCATTCCTGCGACGCGTCCGGGACGATCGGCAGGTTGAAGCGCAGGAAGCCATAGCCACCGATCTTCAGGGCGATGGCGGCCAGGATCACCGAACCGGCGGTCGGCGCTTCCACGTGGGCGTCCGGCAGCCAGGTATGGACCGGGAACATCGGCACCTTGACCGCGAAGGCGATCAGGAACGCGAAGAAGATCCAGGTCTGTTCCTTGGCCGACAGTGGCAGTGCATACAGGTCGGCCAGCTGGAAGCTGCCGCCCTTCATGTACAGGTAGATCAGTGCCACCAGCATCAGCACCGAGCCGAGGAAGGTGTACAGGAAGAACTTCAGCGCAGCGTAGATGCGACGCGGGCCGCCCCAGACACCGATGATCAGGAACATCGGGATCAGCATCGCCTCGAAGAACACGTAGAACAGCATCGCGTCCGTCGCCGCGAAGATACCGACCGTGACGCCTTCCAGGATCAGGAAAGCCGCCACGTACTGGTTCACGCGCTTGTCGATGGCGCTCCAGGCGCCGATCAGGGCAAGCACGCTGACCAGGGTAGTCAGCAGGATCAGCGCCACGGCAATGCCGTCCACGCCCAGGTTGTAGCCGATCTTGTACGCCGGGATCCAGGCATGGGTCTCGACGAACTGCAGACCGTCGATGCCCGCGTTGTAGCCGCTCAGCAGCGAGAGGCTCGCCACGAACGTCAGCACCGCTACGCCCAGCGACGCCCAGCGGGCGGTCTGCGCATCACGGATCGCAAGGATCAGGGCGCCACCGATGATCGGCAGCCAGATGAGGACACTGAGTAGAGGCCAGTTCGACACGTCTTCTTATTCCGTACAGGTCATCAACGCAGGTAATGCATCAGCACGCCCAGCAGGGCAATCAGGCCGATGATCATCGCGAAGGCGTAGTGATAGAGGAAACCGGATTGGGTACGACGCAGCACGCCGGCTGCAACGTCCACAACACGTGCCGAGAGATTGACCACGCCGTCGACGATGTTGCTGTCGATCCAGCGCGAGACCTTGCCCAGCTTGACGCTGCCACCGGCAAAGCCATCGATCCACAGCTTGTCGAAGCCGTACTTGTTTTCCAGCACCGACACCAGCGGAGCGAAGGTCTTGCGCGCCTTGCCCGACAGGTCCGGCTTCCACAGGTAGAACAGTGCGGCCAGCAGGAAGCCCGCAACGGTCAGCATGAACGCCGGAGCCATCATGCCGTGCAGCGCGAAGGCGACCGGGCCGTGGAACTCCTCACCCAGGAAGCCGATGGTGTTCTTGGCCGGATCGTAGAAGTCGACGATTCCGGTGAAGAACGTATGCGCCTGGCCCTTGATGGCATCGTGGGCATGATGGCCGGCCCAGTCGGTGCCGTACAGCATCGGACCGATGCTGAAGAAACCGATGGCGATCGACGGGATGGCCAGCAGGATCAGCGGCAAGGTCACCACCCACGGGGTTTCGTGCGGCTCATGCGGACCGTGGCCATGGCCGTGGTCATCGTGATGCGCATCGCCGTGGTGGGCGTCGGCGGCGTGGTGAGCGTCATGGCCGTGACCATGATCGTCATGATGCACGTCGCGGAAACGCTCCTTGCCGTGGAAGGTCAGGAACAGCAGGCGGAAGCTGTAGAAGCTGGTGACGATCACGCCACCCAGCACTGCCCAGTAGCCGTAGGTGGCCACCCAGTTGTCGGACAGGTGCGCGTGCAGCTCGGCGGCCTCGATGATGGTGTCCTTCGAGTAGAAGCCGGAGAAGAACGGCGTACCCACCAGTGCCAGCGTACCGATCCACATGGTGATGAAGGTGATCGGCATGTACTTGCGCAGGCCACCCATCTTGCGCATGTCCTGCTCGTGGTGCATGGCAATGATGACCGAGCCGGCACCCAGGAACAGCAGCGCCTTGAAGAAGGCGTGGGTCATCAGGTGGAACACGGCTGCCGAGTAGGCCGACACGCCCAGTGCAACCGTCATGTAGCCCAGCTGCGACAGCGTGGAGTACGCGACGACGCGCTTGATGTCGTTCTGCACGATACCGATCAGGCCGGTGAAGAACGCGGTGGTGGCACCGATGAACAGCACGAAGTTCAGCGCGGTCTGCGACAGCTCGAACAGCGGCGACATGCGGGTGACCATGAAGATACCGGCGGTCACCATCGTCGCGGCGTGGATCAGTGCCGAGATCGGGGTCGGGCCTTCCATCGAGTCGGGCAGCCACACGTGCAGCGGGACCTGGGCCGACTTGCCCATGGCACCAATGAACAGGCAGATGCAGATGACGGTAGCGATCGACCAGATCACCGGCTCGTTGAGCAGCTGCATGCCCAGGATCGTGCCGTCCCAGATCTGCAGCTGGGCGCGCGGATCAGCCAGCATGCCGGCCTGCGAGAACACCTGCGAGTAGTCCAGGGTGCCGAACACCCACAGCACGCCGGCGATGCCGAGCAGGAAGCCGAAGTCGCCGACGCGGTTGACCAGGAACGCCTTCATGTTGGCGAAGATCGCGGTCGGGCGCTTGAACCAGAAGCCGATCAGCAGGTACGACACCAGGCCCACCGCTTCCCAGCCGAAGAACAGCTGCAGGAAGTTGTTGCTCATCACCAGGGTGAGCATCGAGAAGGTGAACAGCGAGATGTAGCTGAAGAACCGCTGGTAGCCCGGATCGTCCTGCATGTAGCCGATCGTGTAGATGTGGACCAGCAGCGACACGAAGGTCACCACCACCATCATCATCGCGGTCAGCTTGTCGACCATGAAGCCGACGTGGGCCGAGTACTGGCCGACTTCGAAGAACGTGTAGATGTTCTGGTTGAACGGCTGTGCGCCGCCCCACAGCAGCTGGTAGAGCGTGTACATCGACAGGCCGCAGGCCACCGCGACGCCGAGGATGGTGATGGTCTGCGCGCCGAAGCGCTTGACCTGGCGACCGAACAGGCCGGCGATGATGCTGCCGAACAGCGGCGCAAGCACCACTGCGATCAACAGACTCTTGGAGAGAGTGATTTCCATCTGTGGATCAGCCCTTCAACGAATCGACTTCGCCGACATTGATCGTGCGGCGGGTACGGAACAGGGTCACCAGGATCGCCAGGCCGATGGCGGCTTCCGCGGCGGCGACGGTCAGGATGAAGAACACGAACAGCTGGCCGGACGGGTCGCCCAGCTGGCGCGAGAAGCCGACGAAGTTGATGTTCACCGACAGCAGCATCAGTTCGATCGACATCAGCAGGACGATGACGTTCTTCCGGTTGAGGAAGATGCCGGCCAGGCTGATGGCGAACAGCACCGCGCCAAGCGCAAGGATGTGGCCAAGGGTAATCACGGCTGGGTCTCCTCGCCGGTGGCCGGCTTGCTGTTGCTGTGCACGACCGGTGCTTCGGCACCCATCTTGACCATGCGCAGGCGCTGGCCGGCCTTGACCATGGTCTGCTCGCCCGGGTTCTGGCTCTTGACGCCGGTACGACGGCGCAGGGTCAGCATGACGGCGGCAACCACGGCCACGGTCAGGATGACGGCGGCGAACTCGAACGGCAGCAGGTACTCGGTGAACAGCGTGCGTGCCAGCCAGGTGATGTTGGAACTGTCGGCGGCGACCGCAGCGGCGTTGTCGGCCGGGAACGGCGTAACCGAGCGTGCCTTGACGCCGATCAGGATCAGCATCTGCGCCAGCATCGCCACCGCGACGATGAGGCCGACCGGCAGGTAGCGCACCCAGCCCTCACGCAGCTTGGTGGGGTCGATGTCCAGCATCATCACCACGAACAGGAACAGCACCATCACCGCGCCGACGTAGACCAGCACCAGGGCCACGCCGAGGAACTCGGCCCCTACCAGCAGCCACACGCAGGCAATGGAGAAGAAGGTCAGCACCAGGCAGAGCACGGCGTGAACCGGGTTGCGCACGCTGATCACCGCACCGGCCGAAACCGTTGCCGCGATGGCGAACACCCAGAAAGCGATATTTACCCAATCCATCTCTCGACCTCAGCGGTAAGCGGCATCGGCGGCACGACGCTCGGCGATCTCGGACTCGAGACGGTCGCCAAGGGCCAGCAGCTGCGGCTTGGTAACGATGTTTTCGCCACGGTTCTCGAAGTGGTACTCGAGGATGTGGGTTTCGACGATCGAGTCCACCGGGCAGCTTTCTTCGCAGAAGCCGCAGAAGATGCACTTGAACAGGTCGATGTCGTAGCGGGTGGTGCGGCGGGTGCCGTCCTCGCGCTTGGCCGAGTCGATGGTGATGGCCAGGGCCGGGCACACCGCTTCACACAGCTTGCAGGCAATGCAGCGCTCTTCGCCGTTGGGATAACGGCGCAGGGCGTGCAGGCCACGGAAGCGCGGCGACTGCGGGAACTTCTCCATCGGGTACATCATCGTGTACTTCGGCTTGAAGCTGTACTTCAGCGTCAGCCAGAGGCCGGCCAGCAGTTCGAGCAGCAGCAGGCTCTTGAAGTAATGGGTAATCCTGTTCATCACTTAGACGCCCTTTTGAATCACGCCGAAGAACACCATGACGGCGGTAACCGCGATCCACAGAATGGCCAGCGGGATGAAGACCTTCCAGCCCAGGCGCATGATCTGGTCATAGCGGAAGCGCGGGAAGCTGGCACGGAACCAGATGTAGGCACTGGCGAAGAAGAACACCTTGACGAACAACCACGGTGCACCGCCCTTCCAGATCCAGTCGACCAGCGGCGAGACATTGCCGAAATCGACCCAGCCCTGGACCGGGCTCAGCCAGCCGCCGAGGAAGAAGATCGAGATCAGGAAGCTGATCAGGATCATGTTCGCGTATTCGGCCAGGAAGAACAGGGCGAAGGCGCCGCCGGAGTACTCGACCATGTGGCCGGCAACGATTTCCGACTCGCCTTCCACCACGTCGAACGGCGCACGGTTGGTTTCAGCCACGCCCGACACCCAGTAGATGACGAACAGCGGGAACAGCGGCAGCAGGAACCAGTCGAAGAAGCCGGAACTGCCGGCCTGCGCCATCACGATGTTGCTCAGGTTCAGGCTGCCCGAGGCGATCATCACGCCGACCAGGGCGAAGCCCATGGCGATTTCGTAGCTGATCATCTGCGCCGAGGCACGCATCGCACCCAGGAACGCATACTTCGAGTTGGATGCCCAGCCGGCCAGGATGATGCCGTAGATGCCCAGCGAGGTCATCGCCAGCAGGTACAGCAGGCCGGCGTTGGCATTGGACAGCACGATCTGCGAATCGAAGGGCACCACCGACCAGGCCGCGAAGGCCGGGGCCAGGGTGATCAGCGGGGCCAGCAGATAGATCGCCTTGTTGGCACTGCTCGGCTGGACCACTTCCTTGAACAGCAGCTTGAAGACGTCGGCGAAGGCCTGGAAGATGCCCATGCCCACGTACATCGGGCCATGACGGACGTGCATCCAGCCGATCAGCTTGCGTTCCCAGACCACGTAGAAGGCCACCGAGATGATCACCGGCACGGCGATCACCAGGATCTTCAGGATGATCCAGATCAGCGCGCCGATGTCACCGAGGCCCAGCAGCCACTGGTGCAGCGGGTCGACCGCGTTCAACAGCAATTCGTTCATGCAGCCACCACCGATACGCGAGCGGCACCCAGCGGCGCGGTCGCGCCGTGGCCCGATTCAATCCAGACCGAACCCGCAGCGACGCGGGCGTCGACCACCACCGGCAGGGTGGCCTTGCCGGCGTCGGTGCCGACCTTGGCCATCTGCCCTTCCTGCAGCTGCAGGCGAGCGGCATCTTCTGCGTTCAGCACGATACGCGGGGCGTTGTTGAGCGGATGCGACTGCAGTGCCGGCGCGCGACGGACCACCGCATCGGTGCGGTAGATCGCGGCGGTCGAAGCCACTTCCAGGCCTTCACCGGCAACTGCCGGCTGCGCCGAAGCAGCGACGGTGACCGACACCGGGGCCAGGCTGGCACGCAGGCCGGCCAGGTCGGTGAAGTCGAAACCGGCCAGGGCCATGTCGCCGCCCAGTGCGCGCAGCACGCGCCAGCCTTCGCGGGCCTCGCCCGGCAGCTTGCCGCCGGCACGGGCCGACTGCTCGCGACCATCGAGGTTGGTCAGGGTGGCATCGATTTCCGGCAGCGCACCGATCGGCAGGATCACGTCGGCAACGTCGCGGGTCGAGGCGCAGGCGAACTGGCTGAAGGCCACCACCTGGGCACCGGCCAGCGCCTTGCGGGCGGCCGGGGCGTCGGCGAAGTCCAGGCCCGGCTCAAGGCCGTACACCACGTAGGCCTGGCGCGGCTGCGCCAGCATCGCGGCGACGTCCTTGCCAGCCGGCAGCACGCCGGCGCGGGTCAGGCCAACGGCGTTGGCGCCCTGCGGGATGCGGCACAGCTTGGCACCGGTAGCGGCAGCGAAGTCACGCGCGGCAGCGCGGATCGCGGCAGCCTGCGGGTGGTTCTCGGCGATGCCACCAACGATCAGCACGGTGTTGTTGCCGCCCTGCACTGCCGAACGCAGCTCGGCGTTGGCCAGCGCGTCGACGAACTTCGACGGGGCAACGATCTGCTTGCCGGCGACACTGAAGGCGAAGTCGAAGTCCACCGGATTGACGACGTGGATCTTCGCGCCCTTGGTGGTCTGCGCCTTGCGCAGGCGAGCGTGCAGCAGCGGCAGTTCGTGGCGGATGTTGCTGCCCAGGACCACGATGCGGTCGGCGCCCTCGATCTCGGCCAGCGGCAGGCCGAATACTTCGGCGGTTGCGGCGTCGGAGAAATCGCGGTTGTTGATGCGGTGGTCGATGTTGCCCGAGCCCAGGCCCTTGGCCAGGCGGGCCAGCAGTGCGCCTTCCTCGTTCGAGGTCGACGGGTGCACCAGCACGCCCAGGTTGTCGCCCTGGTTGGCCTTGAGGATTTCGGCGGCCGCGGCCAGGCCCTCGGCCCAGCTCACTTCCTTCCACTCGCCGTTGACCTTGCGCAGCGGCTTGACCGCACGGTCTTCGCTGTACAGGCCCTGGTGCGAGTAGCGGTCACGGTCGGACAGCCAGCACTCGTTCACGGCTTCGTTGTCGCGCGGCACGGTGCGCAGCACTTCGCCGCGACGCACGTGCAGGAACAGGTTCGAACCCATCGCATCGTGGTAGCCCAGCGACTCGCGCGCGGTCAGTTCCCACGGGCGGGCGCGGAACTGGAACACCTTGTTGGTCAGCGCGCCGACCGGGCAGACGTCAACGACGTTGCCGGACAGCTCGGTGGTCAGCGGCTTGCCGTCGAAGGTACCGATCTGCAGGTTCTCACCGCGGTACATGCCACCCAGTTCGTAGGTACCGGCAACGTCGGCGGTGAAGCGGACGCAGCGGGTGCACTGGATGCAGCGGGTCATCTCGGTGGCGACCAGCGGACCCATGTCCTCGTCAGGCACCACGCGCTTGCGCTCGTTGAAGCGGCTGACCGAACGGCCATAGCCCAGCGACACGTCCTGCAGCTCGCACTCGCCGCCCTGATCGCAGATCGGGCAGTCCAGCGGGTGGTTGATGAGCAGGAACTCCATCACCGAGCGCTGGAACTTCAGTGCCTTCTCGCTGCGGGTGGCGACCTTCATGCCATCCATCACCGGGGTGGCACAGGCCGGCGCCGGCTTCGGCGACTTCTCCACGTCCACCAGGCACATGCGGCAGTTGGCGGCGATCGGCAGCTTCTCGTGATAGCAGAAGCGCGGAATGGAGATGCCGGCCTTGTCGGCGGCCTGGATGATCATCGAGCCCTTGGGCACGACCAGCGACTTGCCATCGATCTCGATGGTGACGTGATCGGGTGGGACGCTCGGATTTACGGGTTGCGCGCTCATGCAGCGGCTGCCTCCACCTTCTTGCCGTCAACCATCGAATGACCGTTGACGATGTAGTACTCGAACTCGTCCCAGAACTGGCGCAGGAAGCCCTGGATGGGCCATGCAGCCGCTTCGCCGAACGCACAGATGGTGTGGCCTTCGATCTGGCCGGCCACTGCCTTCAGCTGGTGCAGGTCTTCCATCGTGGCCTTGCCGGCGACGATGCGCTCCAGCACGCGGTGCATCCAGCCGGTGCCTTCACGGCAGGGGGTGCACTGGCCGCAGGATTCCTTGTGGAAGAACTGGCTGATGCGGCAGGCGAACTTGACGCAGCAGACGCTGTCGTCGAGCACGACGATCGCGCCCGAACCCAGGCCGGAGCCCAGTGCGCGGATGGTGTCGTAGTCCATCGGCAGGCCCTTCAGTTCGGCTGCGGTCAGCACCGGCATCGACACGCCGCCCGGGATCGCGCCCTTGAGCTTGCGGCCCGGACGCAGGCCACCGGCCATCTCCAGCAGGTCATCGAAGGTGGTGCCCAGCGGCACTTCGAAGTTGCCGCCGTTCTGCACGCAGCCGGACACCGAGAAGCACTTCGGGCCGCCGTTGGCGGTCAGGCTCAGGCCCTTGAACCACTCCGGGCCGTTGCGGATGATCGCCGGCACCGAACCATAGGTTTCGGTGTTGTTGATCGTTGACGGCTTGCCGTACAGGCCGAAGTTGGCCGGGAACGGCGGCTTGTAGCGCGGCTGGCCCTTCTTGCCTTCCAGCGATTCCATCAGCGCGGTTTCTTCGCCGCAGATGTACGCGCCGGCGCCCAGCGCGCCGTAGATGTCGATGTCCACGCCGCTGCCGAGGATGTTCTTGCCCAGCCAGCCGTTCGCATAGGCGTCGGCCAGGGCCTGCTCGAAGTGCTCGAACGGCTCGTGGTGGAATTCACCGCGCAGGTAGTTGTAGCCCACGGTCGAACCGGTGGCGTAGCAGGCGATCGCCATGCCTTCCACGACCGAATGCGGGTTGTAGCGCAGGATGTCGCGATCCTTGCAGGTGCCCGGCTCGGATTCGTCCGAGTTGCAGAGGATGTACTTCTGCATGTTGCCCTTGGGCATGAACGACCACTTCAGGCCGGTCGGGAAGCCGGCGCCACCGCGGCCGCGCAGGCCCGAGGCCTTGACCATCTCGATGACCTGCTCCGGCGGGATCTTCTCTTCGAGGATCTTGCGCAGGGCAGCGTAGCCACCGGTCTTCAGGTAGCTTTCGTACGACCACGGGGTGTCGTAATGCAGGGTGGTATAGACCACCTGGTGCGGCAGCGGCGCGGGGCCGACCGGACCCTTGGATTCGTGGTGATGTGCCATGCCCTTACTCCAGCCCGTCCAGCAGCTCGTCGACCTTTTCCAGGGTCAGACGCTCATGGTAGTGACCGTTGATGACCATCATCGGCGCGCCACCGCAGCCGGCCAGGCACTCTTCCTCGCGCTTGAGGTAGACGCGGCCGTCAGGGGTCGATTCACCGTGCTTGATGCCCAGCTTCTTCTCGCAATGGCGCACGATGTCCTCGGCGCCATTGAGCCAGCAGCTGATGTTGGTGCAGATGGCCACGTTGTTGCGGCCCACCTTCTCGGTCTCGAACATCGAGTAGAAGCTGGCGACCTCGTAGGCCCACACCGGCGGCAGGTCCAGGTACTTGGCCACGCCGGCGATCAGTTCGTCGGTCAGCCAGCCCTGGTTCTGCTCCTGGGCCGCATGCAGGCCCTGCAGCACGGCAGAGCGCTTGCGGTCCGGCGGGAACTTGGACAGCCAGTGATCGATGTGAGCGCGGGTCTTGTCGCTCAGCACCACCATCGGGTCGACGTCGCGCGCCGCCTCGAAATTACCTGTCGCCTTCATCGGCCGACCTCAGCGAAATGCATAACGTGAAATTCCAGAAACTGCGGCGCCGGCTTGCGCCGGCTGCCTGCAGCGGGCGTTGGCGTGGCGGACGGCATTACCGGTCAACCTCGCCGAACACCAGGTCGTAGGTGCCGATCATCGCCACCACGTCAGCCAGCATGTGGCCGCGCACGACCGAATCGATCGAGGACAGGTGGGCGAAGCCCGGCGCACGCAGGTGCACGCGGAACGGCTTGTTGGCGCCATCGGAGACCAGGTAGCAGCCGAATTCACCCTTCGGGGCTTCCACCGCCGAGTAGGTCTCGCCGGCCGGCACGCAGTAGCCTTCGCTGAACAGCTTGAAGTGGTGGATCAACGCTTCCATGTCGTCCTTCATGTCCTCGCGCCTGGGCGGAGCGACCTTGAAGTTCTTCACCATCACCGGGCCCGGGTTGGCCTTCAGCCACGCCACGCACTGCTTGATGATGCGGTTGGATTCGCGCATTTCGGCAACGCGGACCAGATAGCGGTCGTAGCAGTCGCCTTCCTTGCCCAGCGGGATGTCGAAATCGACGGCATCGTACTTGGCGTACGGACGCTTCTTGCGCAGGTCCCAGGCAATGCCCGAGCCGCGCAGCATCACGCCGGTCATGCCCCACTGGTGGGCCAGTTCGGGAGTGACCACGCCGATGCCGACGGTACGCTGCTTCCAGATACGGTTGTCGGTCAGCAGGGTTTCGTATTCGTCGATGCGCTTGGGGAACTCGACGGTGAAGTTCTCCAGGAAGTCCAGCAGCGAGCCTTCGCGCGAAGCATTGAGCTGCTTCAGCGCCTTGCCCTTGTGCCAGCGCGATTCCTTGTACTTCGGCATGTGGTCCGGCAGGTCGCGGTAGACACCGCCCGGACGGTAGTACGCCGCGTGCATGCGCGCACCGGAAACCGCTTCGTAGCAGTCCATCAGCTCTTCGCGTTCGCGGAAGGCGTACAGCATCACCGCCATCGCGCCCAGGTCGAGCGCGTTGGAGCCCAGCCACATCAGGTGATTGAGGATGCGGGTGATTTCATCGTACATGGTGCGGATGTACTGGGCACGCTCCGGCGCCTCGATACCCATCAGGGTCTCGATCGCGCGCACGTACGCGTGCTCGTTGCACATCATCGACACGTAATCCAGGCGATCCATGTAGCCGATCGACTGGTTGAACGGCTTGGACTCGGCCAGCTTCTCGGTACCACGGTGCAGCAGACCCACGTGCGGGTCGGCGCGCATGATGGTTTCACCGTCCATTTCCAGGATCAGGCGCAGCACACCGTGAGCGGCCGGATGCTGCGGGCCGAAGTTCATGGTGTAGTTGCGGATTTCCTGCCGGCTCTCGGCGGCGTTGCTGGCGAATGCTTCGCCGGCCTGGTGTACGTGGCTCACTTCACTGCCTCCTGCGCGCGCTCACCTTCTGCGGTCTGCAGACGGGCGTCGTCGCGGATCACGCGCGGCACGCCGACGCGCGGCTCCACCGAGGTGACCGGTTCGTAGATCACGCGCTTCTTTTCTTCGTCGTAGCGGACTTCGACATTGCCGATCAGCGGGAAGTCCTTGCGGAACGGATGGCCGACGAAACCGTAGTCGGTCAGGATCCGGCGCAGGTCCGGGTGGCCTTCGAAGATCACGCCGTACAGGTCGAACGCCTCGCGCTCGAACCAGTTCAGGCCCGGCCAGATGCCGGTCAGCGAGGACACCACCGGCAGTGCTTCGTCAGGGGCGAAGCAGCGCAGGTGCATCATCAGGTTGTGCTGGTAGGAACGCAGCTGCGCGACCACCGCAAAGCGCTGGGTCGGCATGTGCTGCGGGCGGGCACCGTCGGCACCGTTTTCCTCGGTGGGGAACTCGCCCCACGCGAAGCGGCCCTGGGCCTTGCCTTCGACGCCTCGGCTGAAGCCCTGCGAGGACACGTCAGCGGTGTCCCATTCGTCGGAGCCATAACCGAGGTAGTCGACGCCGCACAGATCCACGGCCTGCTCGAAACCAAACTCGTCACGCAGCGCCAGGGCGGTGGCGTGCCACTCGGCGGCAGGCACTTCCAGCGTCACTTCGCCGCGGGGTTCGACCACGATGACTTTCGCACCAGCGAAACGTGCGGAGAGTCGGTCGATGAAGGATGCTTGCTCTGCCATGGGGGCTTGGCGCGCTCTAGTCAGGTGAATGGGTCAGCGGGCGATGGTCTGTGTACGCCAGATCTTCTTCTGCAGCTGCAGGATCCCGTACACCAGCGCCTCGGCGGTCGGCGGGCAGCCCGGGACGTAGACGTCCACCGGCACCACGCGATCACAGCCGCGCACCACAGAATAGGAGTAGTGGTAGTAGCCGCCACCGTTGGCGCAGCTACCCATCGAGATGACCCACTTCGGGTCCGGCATCTGGTCGTAGACCTTGCGCAGCGCCGGGGCCATCTTGTTGACCAGGGTGCCGGCCACGATCATCACGTCGGACTGACGCGGCGACGGGCGGAACACCACGCCGTAGCGGTCCAGGTCCAGGCGCGCGGCGCCGGCATGCATCATCTCGACCGCACAGCAGGCCAGGCCGAAGGTCATCGGCCACATCGAGCCGGTGCGCGCCCAGTTCAGCAGTGCGTCGACGCTGGTGGTGACGAAGCCCTTTTCCAGCAGCGGGTTGTCGCCTTCCGGCCGCAGGATGTCATCAACCCGGCCTTCCGGCGACGGGTTGTTCATGAGGCCATCGAGAGTCTGAATCACTCCCATTCCAGCGCTCCCTTCTTCCAGACGTAAATGAAACCGAGGAACAGCATGCCGACGAACAGGCCCATGGTGACCAGCGAACGGGCGCCCAGTTCCATGAAGACCTGGGTCCACGGCACGATGAAGATGATTTCCAGGTCGAAGACGATGAACTGGATCGCGATCAGGTAGTAGCGCACGTCGAACTTCATGCGCGCGTCTTCGAAGGCTTCGAAGCCGCACTCATACGGTGACAGCTTTTCCAGATCGGGGCGGCGGGGACCGAGGAATCGACCAACCAGCATCAGCGTAACGCCGATACCGGTGGCAACGATCAGAAACAGCAGAGACGGCAAATATTCGGCCAGCACAGCGATTCTCTCTTGCCTCTGCCGCCGCGCCTGCAGGCGCTTTGGCATGGGGGAGTGGACGGGAACCTGCCTGGCGCCTTGCGCGCCAGACGAACCCGCTTTACTTACAAATGGTGCCCAAGAGGGGACTCGAACCCCTACGACTTGCGTCGCTACCACCTCAAGGTAGTGCGTCTACCAATTCCGCCACCTGGGCAAACGATCACATCAGACTATCTTTCCGATGCGCCGCGTATTGTAACCGGCTTCAGTCTTTCTGGGAGCCTTCCGAAGGCTTTTCTTCACCAGAAACCGAAGATTCCGCCTGAGCCGGCACATTCGCGGCCGGAACCGGGGCTGCCGGGACCGCATCGGCCTTCGGGACGGCCGGCAGCTCGCCCGCCGGAGCCGCCGGAGCAGCCGCTGCCGGGGCGGACATCAGACCCAGATCCTGGTCGGCTGCCGGACGGGTGCCGTGACCGGCATACCAGGCCATGAAGAGGCTGATGCCAAAGAACACGACAGCCAGCCACTTGGTCGACTTGGACAGGAAGTTCGAGGCGCCACGCGCACCGAACACCGTACCCGAGGCACCAGCACCAAAGCCCGAACCTGCCGCCGCACCCGAGCCACGCTGCATCAGGATCAGCGCGATCATGGCCACAGCGACCAGCACGTAGACGACATTGAGGATCAACATCAGCATTGGAAACCGCCCTCGGACAATACTTCTAGGATTAGTTCGCGGCCGCCGCCCGTGCGATGGCCAGGAAGTCCGCGGCCACCAGGGAGGCGCCGCCGACCAGCCCACCATCGACATCCGGCTGCGCGAACAGTTCCCCGGCATTGTCGGGCTTCACGCTACCGCCGTAAACAATGGGCAGTGAATCGGCGATTCTAGCATCGATACGCGCGACTTCGCCACGGATGAACGCGTGCACCTGCTGCGCCTGCTCCTTGCTGGCGGTACGGCCGGTGCCGATGGCCCAGACCGGCTCGTAGGCGACCACGGCGTTGGCGAAACCGGCCGCACCGACCAGTTCCAGTACCGGCGCCAGCTGGCTGGCGATGACCGTTTCGGTCTGCCCGGCCTCTCGCTGTTCCAGGGTCTCGCCCACGCACAGCACCGGCACCAGGCCGGCGTGCTGGGCGGCGGCGAACTTGCGCGCGACCAGCTCGCTGCTCTCATGGTGGTACTGGCGGCGCTCGGAATGGCCGACCAGGCCATAGCGGGCCCCAACCTCGACCAGCATGGCCGCGCAGACCTCGCCGGTGTAGGCGCCCTTCTCGTTGCTGCTCACGTCCTGCGCGCCGAAGGCCAGGCCGGTCTCGCCGAAGTCCTCGACCAGCTCCCCCAGGTAGGGCAGCGGCGGCAGGATCACCACGTCCACGCCCTCCAGCGGCAGCCCGGCGGCCACCTGCCCCAGCAGTTCATTGGCGAATTGACGGCTGCCATGCAGCTTCCAGTTTCCGGCGACGATCTTGCGGCGCATGAGCGGGTGGCTCCTGTGTGAAGTCAGCCGGTCATGATACCCGCTACGGCAAAAATCCGTTTCCGTGTAAGCGGTTACATGGATTTTCAGCCAACGGCGCAGCCCCTCGTGGCGGGGGTTAGGTTGGTCGCGGAGAGCCCGGTTGGATCTGCGGCTTGGCCGGGCGGGTGGGACTGCGCAGGGGGCGCTGCAAGTACGTCCATGTAA
>NZ_KV791466.1:0-9989 GCF_001807895.1 Stenotrophomonas sp. HMSC10F07 | reverse complement strand
GGCCGCTGGCCGGCATCTCCTCGGTTGCCGGCCAGCGGCCGGCACTACCATGGCGTGGCCTCAACGCACGTCGCGCAGTTCCCAGTGGTGGCCGGCCAGCAGGCGCAGGCGCTGCTTGAACACGTCACTGTCGATACGGGTGGTGGCGACCAGGTTGATGCGCAGGTCCTTCTGCTCGCCGGTCACGGTGGCGTCCGGATCGGTCACGCCCCACTGCGGTTCCACCGCATCCGGGTCGGGTTGCTTGGCCTTCCACCGTTCGAACAGCGTGCCGCTGCGCAGGGCGTCCTGCAGCTCTTCGGCGAAACCGGCGGCGCCCTGCGAATGGAAGGACAGGTCAGGGTCGTTGCCGCGGGCCTTGGACGGGTCGGGCAGGCTGATGTGGTACTGCGCAGGCATGAAGTTCTCCTTGAAGTGCGGCAAGGCTGGCACAACCGTGGTCGAATCGATGTGCAGATTCCAGCCACGGTCGGCCTTCATTCAAACCGATGTGGCCCATCGGCAAAGCCCACGGTGACCGCGCCCTTGCCGACATTGACCATGCCGGTCAGGCTCATCACCGATTCGTACACGGTCACGCCATGGCCGGCGCAGACCTCCTTCATCTGTGCATAGCCGGGCAGGCTGCGCAGCTCATCCAGCTCACCGCCGTAGCTGACGCATACCGTCGGCGTCATCAGCCCGGCACGCACGCGCTGGCTGACCACCGCGAACAGCTTCTGCACGGCACTGTCGAAGCCCTTGATCTTGGCCACCGGCCCGGTCTGGCCACGGTAGCCGTGCAGCACCGGCTTGATGTCCAGCGCGCTGCCCAGTGCGGCGCTGAGCAGGCCGACGCTGCGGTCACCCTTGTGTCGTGCACGCGCGCGCATGTAGTACAGGTCGCGGGTGATCATGTAGCCGTGCACATTGCCGGCCAGTTCTTCCAGCCGTTCTCGGATCTGCTGCACGCTGGCACCACTGTCACGCAGGCGAACCGCCTCCACTGCGGTCACGGCCTGCGCAGCGAACAGGTTCTGGGTATCGAGCACGCGCAGGGCGAACGGCGAGTTGTAGCCCGCTGCCTGCCGCACCGGCTTGTAATCGTTGAGGATGGCGAAGCTGGCCTGCAGCGCATTGTCGTGGATCGGGCTGCGGGTCTTGGTGATGGTCATGCAGAACACGTGGTCGTAATCGATCACCAGCTGCTGCAGGAACAGGTCGCGGATCTGGTTGACACTGAAGGGGATGGTCTCCGCCTCGGCACCGTGCTCGGCCACGTGTGCATGCAGGAAACTCAGCGTGGCCTGCTCATCGCGATGATCGGCCAGAACCGCTTCACCGATTCGTACGGTGATCGGCAGCAGCACGATGTTGTGCTCGGCAATGAAGTCCTGCGGCAGGTCGCAGGCCGAGTCGACGACGATTCCGATGCGCATCCGCGGCTCCCCCTCCAGGGCGGTTGTAGGTTCGGAAACGTGAAATCTATCTCAAATTCTGGCGTGGCGCGCGAGGGAAACACGCCAGGCCCTGTTCAGCGACTGCGCTGCACGGCCACCGGAAGTTCGGCCAGGCGCTGCCATTCGGGCTGCTGCAGCAGGGCGGGATCGGCCAGCACGGCGGCCATCAACGGATGGGCGTCGTTGCCCCAGAACAGTTCGTCATCGATGGCCAGGGTCGGTACGCCGAACACGCCGGCAGCAATGGCGGCCTCGGTGTTCCTCCGCAGCTGCTCCTTGACCGCGGGGGCCGCGGTGGCGCTGGCGACATCCTCGATCCCCAGCCGCGCAGCCGGTTCGCGCAGGGCCTCGGCGCTATCGGCGGCATTGCCGTCGCGCCAGATCCAGTCGAACAGCACATCTACCGCCTGCACGCTGCCACCGGCGGCCAGGCACAGCCGCAGGGCAGACAACGGGTTGAACGGGTGGCCCGGCGGGAACCGCAGCGGTGTTCCTTCGGCCTGCGCAGTCCACAGCAGCTGGCGGTACATGAAGCGGCGCTTGGCCGGAATCTCGGCCGGCCCGAGGTTGCCCAGGTGATGCAGCACGGCACCGAAGGCGATCGGCACGGTCTGGATCTGTGCGAACTGGGGCAGCTGCTTCAGCTTCTGCCAGTGCAGGTAGGAATAGGGCGAGACGAAGTCGAAGTACCAGCGCAGGGTGGCCATGTGGGTTTCCTTGGATAACTGGAGGTCAGGGCTGCGCGTTGCGCTGCAGGTAGCGGTCGCGCAGTTCGGTCTGGCGCGAGCGCATCGGCATCGCCCGGCCGCCCAGCCAGACCTGTTCGGCATAGTGCGCCACGTCCAGCGGGTCGCCCTCCCACAGCACCAGGTCGGCACGCTTGCCCGGCTCGATGCTGCCGATCTGGTCGGCCACGCCGAACGCCTGCGCCGGCACCCGGGTCAGGCCGGCCAGGCCGTCGGCCCAGGGCAGGCCATTGGCCACGGCATTGCCGGCCAGCTGGCGCATCTTGCGGGCGTTGTGCGAGGCGTCGCCTCGCTGCACGAACGAGACCGCCACGCCGGAACGCTGCAGGCGTGCCGCATTTTCCAGCGTGGCACCGATCTGGTCGAAGCTGGCCGGCAGGTTGGACAACACATCGACGAACACCGGTACCTGTGCGGCGGCCAGCTCCGGCGCCAGCTGCCAGGCTTCGCTGCCACCGGCGATGGCGATCTTCACTTTCTCGCGGGCGGCCCAGCGCAGCAGCTGGCGGATGTCCGCCGCGCGGTCCACCTCCACCACGATGCGGCCCTGGCCGGTCAGGTAGCGGCCCAGCGTGCGGCGCCCGGCCGGGGTCAGCAGCGCATGCGGCGAGTCCGCGGCGACCTGGCCGCGTGCCTCGTCCACCATCTGCTGCAGCAGCATCCATTGCGCCGCACGCGAATGCCCGGTCAGCTCCACTGCGGCCGACCCCAGGCGCAGGAACAGCGCGCGCGGCCCGAGGGGATCGGCGCTGCCGTCCAGCCGCATCACGCCACCCTGGCCTGCAACGAAGCCGCCACCGGTGGCCGCCCCCAGCGCGGTGAAGCCGATGCCGTCCAGGCGCGCCACCGGGATCAGCACCGAGGCCGGGTTGTACGCCAGGGTGACATCGAACTCGGGGCGCAACGGTTGTTCGCCGATCTTCAACGTGCTGTCGACCGTGCTCGCTTCACCGGAGACCTCTTCGATGCCGATCTCGGTGATGCCCCCGAACAGCGCCGGTGTCAGCGGGCGGCCATCGGCCTCGACGACGTTGGCCCCGGCCGGTGCGGACAGCCCGTTGCCGACTGCGCGGATGATGCCGCCCTGCACCAGTACATCGGCGTGCTGCAGGCTGCCGCGCGCGCTGGCCGTATGTACGGTGGCGTTGCGGACCAGCAGGTCCTGCGCCTGCGCAGCTGCGGAGAGGCAGGCCAGCACCATGACCGTAGCGCCGAGCCATGCCCGGCGACGCTTGTTCAACGCGCCCATCAGTGCGCCTCCTGGCCAAGCTGGAAGTCGGAACGTGGCGTGGCCGCAGGTGCGCTGCGGTCGTACAGGCGGCGGCCGTCGATGAAGACCTGCTCGGCCAGCGCGTACGAGCTGAAGGGGTTGCCGTTCCACACCACCACGTCGGCCATCTTGCCGGCCTCCAGGGTGCCGGTCTGGCCTTCAATCCCCAGCGCCCTGGCGGCGTTGGCGGTCATCCAGGTGATGGCGTGTTCGGGGGGGATCTCCGGCATGCGTGCGCGGCGCGCGGCGGCGATCACCTTGGCCGCTTCCTGGTTCAGGCGCTGGATGCCTTCGGGGGAGTCGGAATGGACGATGGCGCAGCTGTTCTTCGGCCGATCGACCAGTGCGATGTTCTCCGGAATGCCGTCGAAGGCTTCCATCTTGAAGCCCCACCAGTCGGCCCACAGCGCGCCGCAGACGCCGTCGGCGGCCAGCCGGTCGGCCAGCTTGTAGGCCTCCACGCCGTGGTGGAAGGCGGCCACCTTGAAGCCGAATTCCTTGGCCAGGTCGAGCATGGTGGCCATCTCGTCGGCGCGGTAGCAATGGATATGCACGCGGATGTCGCCCTCGATCGCACCGGCCAGCGTGTCCAGCTTGAGATCGCGCTTGCCGCCGGCATCACCGGCGCTGTCGCCCTTGTCGCTGCCGAACCAGCCCTTGCGCTTGGCCGGCTTCGGTTTGTTCTTGGCGATGTAGTCGGCGGCATCGATGAAGGCGGCGCGGTAACCGGCAACGTTGCCCATCCGCGTGGCCGGAGCGACGCCCTTGCCTCCGCCGTAGACCCGCTTCGGGTTCTCGCCGCAGGCCATTTTCAGCCCCCACGGCGCGCCGGGGAACTTCATCGCCTGGTAGGTGATGGCGGGGACGTTCTTCAGGGTCACACCACGACCACCGACCAGGTTGGCCGAGCCCGGCAGCACCTGCATGCTGGTCACGCCGCCGGCCAGTGCGGTGGCGAAACCCGGGTCCTGCGGCCACACCGAGTGCTCGGCCCAGACGTTGGCGGTGACCGGCGCGGTCATCTCGTTGCCGTCGCTGTGCGCGCCGACGCCCGGGCTGGGGTACACGCCCAGGTGCGAGTGCACGTCGATCAGGCCCGGTGTGACCCACTTGCCCTGCGCATCGATGCGGGTGACCCCGGCATCGGCCTGCAGCTGGCGGCCCACGGCGGCGATGCGGCCCTCGCGCAGCAGCACGTCGGCGTTGTCCAGGCGCTGGCCGGTGCCGGTCAGCACGGTGGCGTTCTGGATCAGCACCGGTGCATCGGGGTGTGCCTGGTAGGTGCTGGGGTAGGGATCGGCGACGAAGCGCGAGGCGCCCACCGCCGGTGCCGTGCTCAACGAAACCAGCGCCATCCCAAGAGCGGCGCGCAACACCATCGATGCCATGCAGAGATCCCCAACCCACGCGTGAATCCGCCGACGCTATCCGTCGTCGATACCACTTGCCAAGTGACCTTGGGCAGGGGCAGGGGTGGGGATTTTCCTATACAAAAATTCTGAACGAAGCATTAATTTTTTGTGACACCTGCCGCTACCAACCGGTGGGACAGCGAGCGCTGACCCGCCGTGAGGTGTGCTTTCCATTGCTCCATGACGGAGCTGCACCTGAAATATTTCAAGGAATCAAGGACGTAACTGCAGATGATTGTCTTCCCGTCGTATCGCTCCACCGCTTCCCGCCGCTCGATCCTCCCCTCACCCCTGGCCTCGGCCATTGTTGGCTCGCTGCTGATGGCCGCCGCTCTGCCGGCGCTGGCCCAGGACAGCAACGCAGACGCCTTGTCGCGTTACCAGTTCCAGCGCAGCCTGCAGGCCGCGTTTGCCGCACCGGTCCTCACCGCTTCGCCGTCGCTGGCCGTCGCCGCCGCCGATGTGGAAGTCGATCCGGAACCCATCATGGGCAAGCCGGGTGATGCCGCCAGCTGGCGCACCACCGAATTCAACAGCGACTGGGGCCTGCAGGCGATCAACGCCGATGTGGCCTACGCACGCGGCCTGACCGGCACCGGCATCCGCCTGGGCGTGTTCGACAGCGGCACCGGCCTGGACCACGACGAGTTCGCCGGCAAGGACCACCGCAGCATCCATCTGGCCGACGTGCTGGCCGATGGCAGCCTGTGCGCGCGCGAAGTGCTGAGTGGCCCGGACGCCTGCTTCGCCAGCGACGGTGACCAGGTGGCCGTGTCCTACCAGCTGCTCGACCCGGACTATGCCGATCTGCTGGAGCGCAATGGCTTCTACGAAGGCCTGAGCTACAACGTGCACGGTACCCACGTGTCGGGCACCATCGCCGCCAACCGTGATGGCAACGGCACCCACGGTGTTGCCTTCGGCGCCGACCTGAGCGTGGCCCGCCTGTTCTCCAACAGCGCCACCTACCTGTCGGTGGTGAATATCGGCGGTTCCCTGTATCTGGACGAACAGACCATCGCCGCCATCCAGGCCGACGATTCGATCTACCCGCAGCTGTATGCGCAGATGAACGAGCAGGGTGTGCGCGCCATCAACCACAGCTGGGGCCTGGCCAACGAGCCGACCACAGCGGAAGACCTGGACATGTACCAGTCGCACCCGGTGTTCGCCGCCAGTCTGGCTGCGATGGCCGAAGGTTCGCGCAGCAGCGGACTGATCCAGGTATGGGCCGCTGGCAACACCGATTCGCCCAACACTTCGCCGGAAGAAGCGCCGATTGCCGGCATGTATGCCTCGCTGCCGCGCGCCGTCGCCGACGTCGAGCCGTACTGGCTGGCCGTGGTCAACGTCAATCAGGACCTGGAGCTGAGCAACCGCTCGATGCGCTGTGGCCTGGCGGCGAACTGGTGCCTCGCCGCGCCCGGCTCGAACATCAACTCGACCGTGTACGGTCCCGATTCGGTGATCGAAGGTGATTTCTACGATGACAATGGCAACCTGGTGGTGGACATCATCAGCCAGACCCCGTCGTCCGATTACGAGGAACTGAGCGGCACGTCCATGGCCGCCCCGCACGTCACCGGCGCGCTGGGCCTGCTGTTCGAGCGCTTCCCGTACCTGGACAGCGCGCAGGTGCGCGACGTGCTGCTGACCACCGCCACCGACCTGGGTGCTGCAGGCGTGGACGATGTCTACGGCTGGGGCCTGATGAACCTGGCTGCGGCCGTCGAAGGCTACGGCTCGCTGCGCGTGGACACCGATGTGGTGATGAACCAGAAGGCCGGCGGCCTGAAGGTGTGGGAAGGTGATGCATGGGACGACTGGACCAATGACATCGGCGGCCCGGGCAAACTGACCAAGAGCGGCATCGGCTGGCTGCGCCTGAGCGGCGACAACAGCTTCAACGGCGCGGTGGTGCGCGAAGGCGTGCTGGAACTGGACGGCGTGAACACGCTGACCAGCGCCGTGGACGTGACCGGCGGAATCTTCCTGCTGAACGGCACCCTGCAGAACACAGCGCTGAACAGCCTGGGCGGCAGCAGCCGCATCACCGCCACCGGTGTGCTGGACGGCTCGGACCTGACCGTCACCGGTGGCGTGGTGTCCTTCAACGGCGTGCAGACCGGCGGCAGCACCTTCGTGGGTGAAAAGGGCACGCTGAAGGGCGTGGGCCAGCTGGGAAACACCACCGTGGCCGGCATCATCGCTCCGGGCAACTCCATCGGCACGCTCACCATCAACGGTGACTATGTGCAGACCGCCACTGGCGTGTACCAGGCCGAGGTGGCCCCGGGCAGCCGCAGCGACCAGCTGCACGTGACCGGCACCGCCACCCTGGGCGGCACCCTGGTGGCGCTGCCGGAACCGGGCACCTACTACCTGGGCGAGCAGTTCAACTTCATCCAGGCCGACGGCGGCGTGAACGGTCGGTTCGCCAGCACCGATTTCAGCGCCTTCTCGCCCTTCCTGCAGTTCGGCCTGGCCTACTCCGCCGCCGGCGCGCGCATTGAAGTGACCCGCGGCAACGCGCTGGCTACCGCGGCCACCACCGCCAACCAGTTGGCCGTGGCCACCGTGGTCGACGGTCTGGCGGTCAACCAGGGCCTGCCGCGTCCGCTGACCATGCTGTTCCCGGAACAGGTGGGCAGCGCACTGGACAGCCTCAGCGGCGAACTGCATGCCGCCACCAGCGCGGCCCTGCTGGAAGGCAGCCGCTACGTGCGTGATGCCGCGCTGGCCCGCCGTGCCGGTGCCGCTGCACCGGGTGCCGAAGGCGGCGACGCCACCGGTGTGTGGGTGCAGGCCCTGGCCGGCAGCACCACGCTGGATGGCAACACCAACACCGCCCGCACCGAAGCCAACAGCAACGGCCTGCTGGTCGGTGCCGACCGCGAGTTCGGCGGCTGGCAGGTGGGCGTGCTGGCCGGTACCGGCCGCACCGACGTGAAGCAGGGCGAAGGCCGCCGTGCGAGGTCGAAGGTGGACAACACCCACTTCGGCGCCTACGCCAGCCACAACTGGGGCGGTTTCGGCCTGCGTGGCGGCCTAGCATGGAGCGAACACGATGTGGACAGTACCCGTGAGCTGGCGTTCGCCGGTTACAGCGACACCCTGAGCGCCCGCTACGACGCGCGTACCCGCCAGGCCTTCATCGAAGCGGCCTACCGCTTCGGTGGCCGCGAGGCTGGCCTGGAGCCGTACGTGCAGGTGGCCCGCGTGGAAGTGGACACCAAGCACGTGAACGAGCGTGGCGGTGCTGCGGCCCTGCAGGGTTCGGTGGACGACGTGCGCACCACCCTGGCCACGGCCGGCGTGCGCTTCGACAAGGGCCTGAAGGCCTCGTTCCAGCAGGACAGCTGGTTGCACGTGCGCGGCGCGGTGGCGTACCGCCACGCCAGCGGCGACCGCAACCCGTCGGCCCGCCTGGGCTTTGCCACCGGCGGTGACAGCTTCGTGGTCAACGGTGCACCCATCGCCGACAGCGCGGTGGTGGCCGAACTGGGCCTCTCGGCCTGGCTGACCGCCAAGCAGCAGCTGGAACTGGGCTACAGCGGCCAGTTCGGCGACGAAAGCCGCGACCACGGTGCCAACCTGCGCTGGTCGGTGCGTTTCTAAGCCACGGGCTCCCGCAGGGAAACCAGGAGGGGCGGCCGTTGGGCCGCCCCTTCTCTTTGTGTGGCAGGGCAGGCGCAGCGTTGCCTACAATGGCGCCCCTGCAGAACCGGACCGGGCATGAAGAGCAAACAGGAAATCGTCGACAACTGGCTGCCGCGTTATACCGGCGTTCCGCTGGACCAGTTCGGCCAGCATATCCTGCTGACCAATTTCGGCGGCTACCTGCACACCTTCTCCGCGCTGACCGGCGCCCCGGTCATCGGCCTGGACCGGCCGATGGCCAGCGCCACCATCGATGGCATCACCATGATCAACTTCGGCATGGGTAGCCCCAATGCCGCGATCATCATGGACCTGCTGTCGGCGGTGATGCCCAAGGCGGTGCTGTTTCTGGGCAAGTGCGGTGGCCTCAAGCGCAAGAACCAGCTGGGTGACCTGGTGCTGCCGATCGCGGCGATCCGCGGCGAGGGTACGTCGGGCGACTACCTGCCGCCGGAAGTGCCAGCCTTGCCGGCGTTTGCGCTGCAGCGTGCAGTCTCGACCATGATCCGCGACCTCGGCCACGACTACTGGACCGGCACCGTCTACACCACCAACCGCCGGGTCTGGGAGCACGACGAGGCCTTCAAGGAGCGGCTGCGGGCGATGCGCTGCATGGCCATCGACATGGAAACCGCCACCGTGTTCGCAGCCGGTTTCGCCAACCACATTCCCAGTGGCGCGCTGCTGCTGGTCTCGGACCAGCCGATGATCCCCGACGGGGTCAAGACCGAGGCTTCCGATGCCAAGGTCAGCTCCCAGTTCGTGGAAAACCATATCCAGATCGGTATCGAGGCGCTTAAGCTTATCCGGCGCAACGGCAAGTCGGTCCGCCACCTGCGCTTCGACGAATGATGATGATGGCCTGGCGCGGCGCGCCGGCCCTGGGGAGTAGGTGATGGACGTTGCCGCGCAAGTGGTGGATTTCTGGAAAGAAGCGGGCCCTGCGAAGTGGTTCGCCCGCGACGATGCGTTCGACGCGCAGTTCCGCCAGTTGTTCCTGGATGAGCATTTCGCCGCCGCTTCGCGTGGGCGTGAACACTGGCTGGGCAGTGCCGAGGGCGCACTGGCGCTGATGCTGCTGCTGGACCAGTTCCCGCGCAACTGCTTCCGCGGTACTGCCCATTCCTATGCTACCGATGGCCTGGCCCGGCACTACGCCATGCGCGCCATCGAGGAAGGCCTGGACCTGCAGCTGGTGCCGAAGCTGCGCGCCTTCATCTACCTGCCGTTCGAGCACTCCGAGGACCCGTTGGACCAGGACCGTTCGGTGGCGATGTTCGATGTGCTGGGCGACAAGGAATACCTGCAGTACGCCGAGCTGCACCGCGACATCATCCGCCGCTTCGGCCGTTTCCCGCACCGCAACGCCGTGCTGGGGCGCATTCCCTCGCCGGAGGAACTGGACTACCTTGCCGAAGGCGGATTCGCCGGCTGAAAAAAGGGGACGGAGGGGATTAAGTCG
>NZ_KV791465.1:0-14891 GCF_001807895.1 Stenotrophomonas sp. HMSC10F07 | reverse complement strand
CGAGCCCCCATGGAAGGGTTCACGGCGTGTCCCGGGCAGCCCTGCCAACCCGACCCACGCCATGAAGCCCATCGAGGCAACGCCTTGAACCTTACAGCGCCTCGAAAATACCCGCCGCGCCCATGCCGGTGCCGATGCACATCGTGACCATGCCGTACTTCTGCTGGCGACGACGCAGGCCGTGCAGCAGGGTGGCGGTACGGATCGCGCCGGTCGCGCCCAGCGGATGGCCCAGGGCGATCGCGCCGCCCAGCGGATTGACCTTGCTCGGGTCCAGGCCGCAATCGCGGATCACTGCCAGCGACTGCGCGGCGAAGGCTTCGTTCAGTTCAATCCAGTCCAGCTGGTCCTGGGTCAGGCCGGCCTGCTTCAGGGCCTTCGGGATCGCGGCGATCGGGCCGATGCCCATCACTTCCGGGCGCACGCCGGCCACCGAGAAGCTGACGAAACGCGCCAGCGGGGTCAGGCCGTAATCCTTGATCGCCTGCTCCGAGGCCAGCAGCACGGCACCGGCGCCATCGCTCATCTGCGACGAGTTGCCGGCGGTGACGGTGCCGCCGAACTGGCCGTTGCGGAATACCGGGCGCAGCTTGGCCAGGCCTTCAGCGGAGGAGTCCGGGCGCGGGCCTTCGTCGGTGTCGGCCACCTTGTTGCGGGTGATGATGCGCTGGCCGTCGACCAGGTCCGGCAGGTGCGAGACGATCTCGTACGGGCTGATCTCATCCTTGAAGTCGCCGTTCTGGATCGCGGCCATCGCCTTCTGGTGCGAGGCCAGGGCGAAGGCGTCCTGGTCTTCGCGCGAGACCTTCCACTCTTCGGCGACCTTCTCGGCGGTGATGCCCATGCCGTAGGCGATGGCGACGTGGTCGTTGTCGAACACGCTCGGCGCCATGGCGATCTTGTTGCCCATCATCGGCACCATCGACATCGACTCGGTGCCGCCGGCCAGCATCAGGTCGGCGTTGCCCAGGCGGATCGCGTCGGCGGCCTGCGCCACGGCCTGCAGGCCGGAGGAGCAGAAGCGGTTCACGGTCTGCGCGGCGATGGTGTTCGGCAGGCCGGCCAGCAGCACGCCGATGCGTGCCACGTTCATGCCCTGCTCGGCTTCCGGCATGGCGCAGCCGATGATGGCGTCATCGATGCGGTTGACGTCCACGCCCGGGGCCTGGGCGACGACGCTGCGCAGCACGTGCGCAAGCATGTCGTCGGGGCGGGTGTTGCGGAACATGCCCTTGGGCGCCTTGCCAACCGGGGTACGGGTGGCGGCGACGATGTAGGCGTCCTGGATTTGCTTGGTCATTGCAATGATCTCTTGAATAGGGGTTGGAAGAGGTTGCCGGCCAGCGGCCGGCACTACCGATGTCTTCCGTCAGTTCCGCAGCGGCTTGCCGGTCTTCAGCATGTGCGCGATGCGGGCCTGGGTCTTTTCCTGCTGGGCCAGTTCGACGAAGTGCTTGCGCTCCAGGGTCAGCAGCCACTCTTCGTCCACCAGGGTGCCGCGGTCGACCTTGCCACCGCACAGCACGGTGGCGATGCGCTCGGCGATCTCGTAGTCGTACGGGCTGATGAAGCGGCCTTCCAGCATGTTGACCAGCATCATCTTGAAGGTGGCGATACCCACGTCACCGGCCACCTGGATGCGGCGTGCCGGCAGCGGCGGACGGTAGCCCGCTTCGGCCAGGGCGCGAGCTTCGGCCTTGGCGATGTGCAGCGCTTCGTAGCTGTTGAACACCACCTTGTCGGTGCTGCGCAGCAGGCCCAGTTCCTTGGCGTTGACCGCCGAGTTGGACACCTTGGCCATCGCTACGGTCTCGAAGGTCTTCTTCAGTTCGGCGAACACATCACCGCCCGGGCCTGCGGCCTGCGAGGCGCGCACGGCCAGTTCCTTCAGGCCACCGCCGGCCGGCAGCAGGCCGACGCCGGCCTCGACCAGGCCGATGTAGCTTTCCAGGAAGGCCACGGTCTTGGCGCTGTGCATCTGGAACTCGCAGCCACCACCCAGCGCCAGGCCACGCACGGCGGCAACCACCGGCACCAGCGAGTACTTGATGCGCTGGCTGGTGCGCTGGAAGTTGGCAACCATTTCCTCGAACTGGTCGACCTTGCCGGCCTGCAGCAGGCCCAGTGCACCGGCCAGATCGGCACCGGCAGAGAAGGGCTCCTTCTGCTGCCAGATCACCAGGCCCTGGAAGTCCTTCTCGGCGCGGCTGACGCATTCCTGCAGGCCGTCCAGCACCTGGTCGGACACGGTGTTCATCTTGGTCTTGAAGCTGACCACGGCAATGCCATCACCGTCGTGCCACATGCGCAGGCCGTCGTTCTCGAACACGGTCTCGCCCGGCGCGAACTTCTCGCCCAACAGCGGATCCGGGAAGCGCTGGCGCTGGTACACCGGCAGCGACGAACGCGGCAGCTTGGCGTTGCGCGACGGGCTGTAGCTGCCTTCGGCGGCATGCACGCCGTCGCGGCCATCGAACACCCAGTCCGGCAGCGGGGCGTTGCTCATGCTCTTGCCGGCCACGATGTCATCGGCGATCCACTGTGCCACCTGCTTCCAGCCGGCGGCCTGCCAGGTCTCGAACGGGCCCAGCGACCAGCCGTAGCCCCAGCGGATGGCCAGGTCGACGTCGCGCGCAGTCTCGGCGATGTCGGCCAGGTGGTAGGCGCTGTAGTGGAACAGATCGCGGAAGGTCGCCCACAGGAACTGCGCCTGCGGGTGCTGGCTCTCGCGCAGCTTGGCGAACTTCTCGGCCGGATTTTTGATCTTCAGGATCTCGACCACTTCCGGCGCGGCAGCGCGATCAGCCGGACGGTAGTCCTGCTTCTCCAGGTCCAGTACGACGATGTCCTTGCCGACCTTGCGGAAGATGCCGGCGCCGGTCTTCTGGCCCAGCGCGCCCTTGGAAATCAGCGCATCCAGCCACTTCGGCGACTTGAAGAACTCATGCCACGGATCATTCGGCAGGGTGTCGCCCATGGTCTTGATGACGTGCGCCATGGTGTCCAGGCCGACCACGTCGGAGGTGCGGTAGGTGGCCGACTTCGGGCGGCCGACCAGCGGGCCGGTCAGGCCGTCCACTTCATCGAAGCCCAGGCCGAACTGCTGGGTGTGGTGGATGGTCGACAGGATCGAGAACACGCCGATGCGGTTGCCGATGAAGTTCGGGGTGTCCTTGGCGTACACCACGCCCTTGCCCAGGGTGGTGACCAGGAATTCTTCCAGGCCTTCCAGCACGGCGGCATCGGTGGTGGTGGCCGGGATCAGTTCGGCCAGGTGCATGTAGCGCGGCGGGTTGAAGAAGTGCACGCCGCAGAAGCGGTGACGCAGCTGCTCGGGCAGCACGTCGGCCAGCTTGTTGATGCCCAGGCCCGAGGTGTTGGAAGCCAGCACCGCGTGGTCAGCCACGAACGGGGCGATCTTCTTGTACAGGTCCTGCTTCCAGTCCATGCGCTCGGCGATGGCCTCGATGATCAGGTCGCAGTCCTTCAGCTGCTCCAGGCCGGACTCGTAGTTGGCCGGGGTGATGGCTTCGGCCAGCGACTTGCTGGCCAGCGGCGCCGGGCTCAGCTTGCCCAGGTTGGCGATCGCCTTCAGCACGATGCCGTCGGCCGGACCTTCCTTGGCAGGCAGGTCGAACAGCACGGTGTCGACGCCGGCGTTGGTGAGGTGGGCGGCGATCTGGGCACCCATGACGCCGGCACCCAGCACGGCGGCGCGGCGGACTAGCAGGGAATTGGACATGGTGTAGGGCCTTTGTTGGTCAGCAGTTACTGGGTGGAATCAAAGGGAAGCGGGCAGGGCGCTGGCGCGTGCGGCGGCGCGGAACCCGGCTTCGGCGAAATGGATCAGTTCGTGGGCGGCATGGGCACGATGCGCCGCTTCGGTGACACCGGCGGGACGCTTGATCAGCCCGAAATCGGCCATGGCATAGGTGAGCGAGCCGGCCAGGAAGTCGAGGCGCCAGTACAGCTCCTCCTTGCTCAGGTCCGGCACGCATTCGCCGATGGCCTTGCCGAACGCACGCAGCACGTGGCCGTAGTGGTCGGACAGGAACTTGCGCAGGTTGTCGTTCTTCTCGGCGTAGGCGCGGGCGATCACGCGCACGAAGGCGCCGCCGTTCTGGCGGTCCTGGGCCAGCGCCAGCGCCGGCTCGACGAAGGCGGCCAGCACCGGGCGCAGTTCGCCCGGGTGCTCGGCGCGGGCACGTTCGAGCTGTGACAGGCGGGCGCCGGTCATCTCGTCCATGCGGCGGCGGAACACCTCGTTGACCAGGTTTTCCTTGGAGCCGAAGTGGTAGTTGACCGCAGCGATGTTGACATCGGCCTGGCTGGTCACCTGGCGCAGCGAGGTGCCGGCGAAGCCGTGCTGGGCGAACAGCTCCTCGGCCGCGCCGAGGATCCTGTCCTTGGTCGAGAAGTGGGCGGGTTTGGCCATCGGCGGGCGGACCTTAATCAAACGATTGTTTGATACTAGGACCAGACGGTAGCGTATGGCATTTTGCATTGCAGCAAAATTGCCCGGGCCGGTCAGATTTCACTCAGGTGGGTGAATGCGATGGGGTGGGGTCGGATCCCCGAATGGGGCTCCGACCCCAACGGTGGGCCCCGGAATGGGTCAGAGCCCCTGCGGGAATCCGACCCTTGGCCGCGACGGGGTTGCCGGCCAGCGGCCGGCACTACCATGCCGCGGCTTTATCTTTTACAATTCGCCTACGTTTATCAGGCTAAGCCCGCGTCCCGACGCGGGTTTTTTTCATGTTACCCTTCGGGCCATCAGCGGCCCGATCCCATTGGAGACATCCCATGGCGCTGGAGCGCACCCTTTCGATCATCAAGCCGGACGCCGTTGCCAAGAACGTCATCGGCGAAATCTACGCCCGCTTCGAGAAGGCCGGCCTGAAGGTCGTGGCCGCCAAGTACAAGCAGCTGTCCCGTCGTGAAGCCGAAGGCTTCTACGCCGTGCACCGCGAGCGTCCGTTCTTCAACGCGCTGGTCGAGTTCATGATCTCCGGCCCGGTGATGATCCAGGCCCTGGAAGGCGAGAACGCCGTCCTGGCCCACCGCGACCTGCTGGGCGCCACCAACCCGAAGGAAGCCGCGCCGGGCACCATCCGCGCCGACTTCGCCGAATCCATCGATGCCAATGCCGCCCACGGCTCGGACTCGGTCGAGAATGCCGCGATTGAGATCGCCTACTTCTTCGCCGCCACCGAAGTCGTCTCGCGCTGAGAGTAATGCCGTGAACGAGGTCGTACAGTCCCCCGCCATCCAGCCGCTGCCGAAGTCGGCACCCACGGCTGGCAAGCAGAACCTGCTCGACCTTGATCGCGCGGGCCTGGAGAAGTTCTTCGTCGAGGTTCTCGGCGAGAAGAAGTTCCGTGCCCATCAGGTGATGAAGTGGATCCACCATCGCTACGTCACCGATTTCGATGAAATGACCGACCTCGGCAAGGTCCTGCGCGCCAAGCTGCAGGCCCATGCCGAGGTGCTGGTTCCCAACATCGTGTTCGACAAGCCCTCCGCCGACGGTACCCACAAGTGGCTGCTGGCGATGGGCGTGGATGGCAAGAACGCCATCGAGACCGTGTATATCCCGGACAAGACCCGCGGCACGCTGTGCGTGTCCTCGCAGGTCGGTTGCGGCCTGAACTGCACGTTCTGCTCCACCGCTACCCAGGGCTTCAACCGCAACCTGACCACCGCCGAGATCATCGGCCAGGTGTGGGTTGCCGCACGCCACCTGGGCAACGTGCCGCACCAGATGCGCCGCCTCACCAACGTGGTGATGATGGGCATGGGCGAGCCGCTGATGAATTTCGACAACGTCGTGCGCGCCATGAGCGTGATGCGCGACGACCTGGGCTACGGCCTGGCCAACAAGCGCGTGACCCTGTCGACCTCTGGCCTGGTGCCGCAGATCGACCGCCTGTCTGCCGAAAGCGACGTGTCGCTGGCGGTGTCGCTGCATGCGCCGAACGACGCGCTGCGCGAGACGCTGGTGCCGCTCAACAAGAAGTACCCGATCGCCGAGCTGATGGCCTCGTGCGCACGCTACCTGCGCGCCAACAAGCGCCGCGAGTCGGTCACCTTTGAATACACCCTGATGAAGGGCATCAACGACAAGCCCGAGCATGCCCGCGAGCTGGCCCGCCTGATGCGCCAGTTCGACAACGCGGTGCAGGCCAAGGATTCGGGCAAGGTCAACCTGATCCCGTTCAACCCGTTCCCGGGCACCCGCTACGAGCGTTCGGAAGAAGCGCACATCCGCGCTTTCCAGAAGATCCTGCTCGACAGCAACGTGCTGACCATGGTCCGCCGCACCCGTGGCGACGACATCGACGCCGCCTGTGGCCAGCTCAAGGGCCAGGTGATGGACCGCACCCGCCGCCAGGCGGAGTTCAACAAGACGCTGCAGGCGGGGAAGGGGAGTGATGCCGCGGCCTGACCGCCTCTGGCTGGTTCTGTTCGCAGGCGTGCTGGCCGTTGCGGTCGGCGGCTGCAAATCCCATCCCAAGGCCAAGCTCGGGCCGAGCCAGGCACCGGTCTATTCGGTGGGTGACCCGGAAAGCGTGCGGCGCGAAGTGCGCTGGCGCGACCTGTTGACCCTGGCGACCCGCGACATGCAGGCCGGCAATCTCGACGCCGCCGAGCGCAAGGTGCGCGAAGCGCTGAAGCTGGCGCCGGAGGCGCCCGATGCGCTGGTGCTGCAGGCTGGCATCGATGACCGTCGTGGCCGCACCCGCCAGGCGGGCGAGAATTTCCGCAAGGCCGCCGAACTGGCGCCGCAGCGCGGAGACGTGCTCAACAACTACGGTGCCTGGTTGTGCCAGCAGGGCCAGCCGGCCGAATCGCTGGTCTGGTTCGACCGGGCGCTGCAGGCGCCGGGCTATGCCACCCCGGGCGAAGCGCAGGCCAATGCCGGCAGTTGCGCACTGGACGCTGGGCAGCTCGAACGTGCCGAGCGCGACCTGCGCGCGGCACTCGTCGCGGCGCCGGCCAACCCGGTTGCGCTGGAGTCGATGGCCCAGCTGAGCTTCCGCCAGGGCCGCTACATGGAGGCCCGGGCGTTCGCCGAACGTAGGATTGCGGCTGCACCCGCAACGCGTTCCGTGTTACAACTTGCGTCTCAAATCGAAGTGAAGCTGGGCGATCGGGCGGCATCTGATCGTTATCTGCAGCGGATTCGACAGGAATTTCCGCAGGAAGCGGGCTCCTAACTCCAGGGTTGATGCATTGTGATTGATGACCAGACTGTGAGCGCTCTCGAGACTGCGGCCGGCTGCGGCACCCGCCTGCGCCAGGCCCGTGAAGCGGCCGGACTGACCCTCGAAGATGTCGGCTCGCGCCTGCGCATGCCGGTCCAGGTGGTCAAGTCGCTGGAAGAGGAACAATGGCAGAAGCTGGGGGCGCCGGTGTTCGTGCGCGGCCAGCTGCGCAGCTATGCGCGCCTGCTCGACGTGGACGTGGGCGAGCTGCTGGAACAGGCCCAGGTCGGCCCGGTGGTTCCGCCCACCCTGGTCAGCCATACCCATACCCCCCGTGCGCGCCGCATTGCCGAGAACCTCGGCCGGCGCGTGCTGTATGTCGGCATCACCGCCGTGCTGGCGGTGCCGGTGTGGTTCGCCACCCGTGGCCACTTCGACGGCAGCGCGACCCCGTCGCCGAGCACCGCCTCGCTGGACGTGATCCCGGCCGCCGTGCCGGTCACGCCGTCCGCAACCGGCAGCGAGATGGCCGCCCCGGCCGAAGCGACCACGGCCCCGGCCAGCAAGCCGGCGGCCACCCCTTACGTCGCCTCGCTGGCCCCGGTGCCGCGCCCGGCGCCGGCCCCGGCTGCCGGCAATGCGCTGGAAATGCAGTTCAGCGGCGACAGCTGGGTCGACATCGGCGGCCCGGACGGCAGCACCGTCGAGAAGGCACTGATCAAGTCCGGCGAGACCCGCAGCTTCACGCCGGGCCAGGTGACCCGGGTGACCCTGGGCAACGCCTCGGCGGTCCAGGTTCAGCAGAACGGCGCTATCGTCGATCTGACCCCCTACCAGCGAGCCAACGTGGCACGCTTTCAGGTATCCTCTGAAGGCTCCGTAGTCCCGGTTTCGCACTGAGGCGCGGTTTCACCACCTTCGATTAAACCCAATGGTCCCTCCCGACGGGCGGGGCGAGAGTACGCATGGCGATCGACGATCTGCTCGACGAGCACGAACAAAGTGAACGCGTCCGCAGCTGGCTGCGGAAGAATGGCGCCAGCATCCTCGGTGGCGTAGTCATCGCCATCGGTGCCATTGCCGGCTGGCAGTGGTACCAGAAGGAGCAGGGCAGCAAGCTTGCCTCGGCCAATGTCGAGTACCAGAAGGCCCTGCAGGGCCTGCAGCAGAACAAGCTCGACGACGCCGCCAAGGCGGTCAAGGCGCTCGAAGCCGGTCCGTCCAGCATCTACGGCGACCTCGCGGCGCTGCAGCTGGCCAAGGCCCAGGTCGACGCCGGCAAGAACGAAGAGGCACTGGCCACCCTGCGCAACGTGAAGGTCGAAGGCGACCTGCAGCGCGTGGTCGACCAGCGTGTGGCCCGCCTGCTGGTGGCCACCGGCAAGAGCGACGAGGCCATCAAGCTGCTGGGCAGCGCCACCGACAGCAGCAGCCTGGAAATCCATGGCGATGCGCTGATGGCGCAGGGCAAGCGTGACGACGCCCGCGTACAGTACGAGAAGGCGCTGAAGACGCTGGACGTGGCAGCGCCGCAGCGGCGCCTGCTGGAAACCAAGGTTATGGACGCCGGCGGCACCGTTGCCGCCCCTGCGGAGTCGGTTTGATGAGTCAGAAGGTCATGATCACCCGCGTCGCCACCGTGCTCCTGATGGGCATGGCCCTGACCGGCTGCGGCACCATGAAGGGCTGGTTCGCTGGCAAGGACGCGGCGGCGAAGAAGGCACAGGAACCGGCTGAGCTGGTCAAGTTCGAGCCGACCGTGAAGGTCAGCAAGATCTGGTCGGTCAACCTCGGCAAGGGCGAGCGTCGCATCGGTGTGCGCCAGGGCCCGGCGGTGGCCAACGGCCACGTGTTCGCTGCGGCGATCACCGGTGGCGTGCACGCCATCGACCTGCAGACCGGCAAGAAGGTCTGGACCTGGGAGCCGAAGAAGGAAAAGAAGAAGGCCAAGCTGCGCCTGTCCGGCGGCCCGGGTGTCGGTGAGAACCTGGTCGTGATCGGCACGCTGGATGGCCAGGTCATCGCGCTGGACATCAACGACGGCAGCGAGAAGTGGCGCGCCCGTGTTCCGGGTGAAGTCATCGCCGCGCCGGCCGTTGCCCAGGGCATGGTCTACGTGCGCAGCAACGACGGTCGTGTGACCGCCTTCGATGTCGGCAATGGCACCCAGAAGTGGTTCAACCCGAGCGAGCTGCCGGCGCTGACCGTGCGCGGCAACGCGCCGGTGGTGACCGGCCCGGGCGTGTTGTTCATCGGCAAGGACGAGGGCGCGGTTGCGGCCCTGGCCCAGCAGGATGGCCGCACGCTGTGGGAACAGAACCTCGGCAACGGCGAAGGCCGCACCGAGCTGGAGCGCATGGCGGACGTCGACGGCGCACCGGTGCTCGATGGCAACACCCTGTACGTGAGCAGCTTCAAGAACCAGACCATGGCCATCGAAGGCCCGACCGGTCGCCCGCTGTGGGCGCGCGACCATGGCGGCGCAGGTGGCGTGGCGGTGTCGTCGGGCAATGTGTTCGTGACCGACAACAAGGGCGGCGTGTTCGGCCTGGACAAGGCCAGCGGCGCAGCCATGTGGTCGCAGACGGCACTGGCCCGTCGCTCCCTGACCGGCCCGGCACTGCACGGCGACTACGTCGTGGTCGGTGACTACAAGGGATACGTGCACTGGTTGCAGGCCTCCGATGGTGCGATGGCGGCACGGGCAAAAAGTGGCGGCGACGCCCTGCTGGCCCAGCCGGTCGTCGTAGACGGTGTGCTGCTGGTGCAGAACGTGGATGGCAAGCTGACGGCCTTCCGGTTGGCAAACTAAAAAATTGGAGTAATCGCGATGCTGCCTCTGGTCGCCCTGGTTGGACGGCCGAATGTCGGCAAGTCGACTATTTTCAATGCGCTTACGCGCACCCGTGACGCGCTGGTCCACGACCAGCCCGGCGTCACCCGCGACCGCAACTACGGTGTCTGCCGCCTCGACGAGGACAATCATTTCCTCGTCGTGGATACCGGCGGTATCGCCGGGGAAGACGAAGGCCTGGCCGGCGCCACCACGCGCCAAGCCCGTGCGGCCGCGGCCGAAGCCGATCTGATCCTGTTCGTCGTCGATGCCCGCGAGGGCACCTCGGCGCTGGACGACGAGATCCTGGCCTGGCTGCGCAAGCTGTCGCGCCCGACGCTGCTGCTGATCAACAAGATCGACGGCACCGACGAGGACAGCGTGCGTTCCGAGTTCGCCCGTTATGGCTTCGGCGAGATGCTGACCGTCTCGGCTGCGCATCGCCAGGGTCTGGACGACCTGCTGGACGAAGTGATCCAGCGCCTGCCGGAAGAAGGCAGCGGCGAAGAGCTGGACAACGATCCGAACCGCATCCGCATCGCCTTCGTCGGCCGCCCGAACGTGGGCAAGTCGACCCTGGTCAATCGCATCCTCGGCGAGGAGCGCATGATCGCCTCCGACGTGCCGGGTACCACCCGCGACTCGATCGCGGTGGACCTGGAGCGCGACGGCCGTGAGTACCGCCTGATCGACACCGCCGGCCTGCGCCGTCGTTCGCGCGTGGATGAGGTCGTCGAGAAGTTCTCGGTGGTCAAGACCATGCAGTCGATCGAGCAGTGCCAGGTGGCCGTGCTGATGCTCGACGCCACCGAAGGCGTGACCGACCAGGACGCCACCGTGCTCGGTGCCGTGCTCGACGCCGGCCGCGCGCTGGTGATCGCCATCAACAAGTGGGATGGCCTGACCGAGTACCAGCGCGAGCAGGCCGAAACCATGCTGTCGCTGAAGCTGGGCTTCGTGCCGTGGGCCGAATCGGTGCGCATCTCGGCCAAGCACGGCTCGGGCCTGCGCGAGCTGTTCCGTGCGGTGCATCGTGCGCACGAATCGGCGAACAAGACCTTCACCACCAGCGAAGTGAACAAGGCGCTGGAAGTGGCCTACGAGACCAACCCGCCGCCGACCATTCGCGGCCACGTCTCCAAGCTGCGCTACGTGCACCCGGCCGGTTCCAACCCGCCGACCTTCATCGTGCACGGCACGCGCCTGAAGGAACTGCAGGAGTCATACAAGCGCTACCTGGAGAACTTCTTCCGCAAGCGCTTCAAGCTGATCGGCACGCCGGTGAGCTTCATCTTCCGCGAGGGTACCAACCCGTACGAGGGCAAGAAGAACGTCCTCACCGAGCGGCAGGTCAAGGCCAAGCGGCGCTTGATGAAGCACGTCAAGGGCAAGTGATTCACGAAAAAGGCGGCCGCAGGGCCGCCTTTTTTGTTCGCGCCCCTACCGGTAGTGCCGGCCGCTGGCCGGCAACCTCGGGTCGTCCGGTGCGTTCATGGCCATGCCGGCCAGCGGCCGGCACTACCCCATGTTTGCAGGTATCGGTCAAGGCGGCTTGCCGCCGCGTGCGCGATAATGCGGCCATGAGCATCCAAGAGCTTTCCCCCGCGCAGGCACGCGAGCGCCTGGCCCACGGCGCCGTGCTGATCGATGTGCGCGAAGCGCACGAACGGGCCGGCGGGATGGCCGAGGGCGCGCGTGGCGTGGCCAAGGGCGAGCTGCAGGCAGACCCGGCCGCGCACCTGCCGCGGCACGACCAGGAAATCCTGTTGATCTGCCAGAGCGGCAAGCGCTCGGCAGATGCCGCACTTTTCCTGTTGGAGGCTGGCTACACAAACGTCGCTTCCGTGACCGGCGGTACCGTGGCCTGGCGCGAGCAGTCGCTGCCCTTGGTGCAGCCGCTGGCCAGCGCCGCCGACCGCGATTTCTTTGATCGCTATTCGCGGCATCTGCTGCTGCCACAGGTGGGCGAGGCCGGCCAGCGCCGGCTGCAGCAATCACGCGTGCTGGTGCTGGGCGCGGGCGGCCTGGGTGCGCCAGCCGGCTTCTATCTGGCCGCCGCCGGGGTAGGGCACCTGCGCTTTGCCGACCACGACCGCGTGGAGCGCAGCAACCTGCACCGGCAGATCGTGCATACCGAAGCCAGCGTCGGCCGGCTCAAGGTCGATTCCGCTCGCGAGCGCCTGCTGGCGCTGAATCCCTCCATCGAGGTCGAGGCGGTGCCGGAGCGGGTGACCTCTGAGAACGTGGATGCGCTGCTCGAGGGCGTGGACGTTGTGCTGGATGGCTCGGACAACTTCCCGCTGCGCTACCTGCTCAACGACGCCTGCATCAAGCACGCCAAACCGCTGGTGTATGCCGCCATCGAGCGCTTTGACGGCCAGGTAAGCGTGTTTGACGCCGGCCGCCAGCGCGGCGTGGCGCCGTGCTACCGCTGCCTGTTCCCGGAACCGCCGCCGCCGGAGTTTGCGCCGAACTGTTCCGAGGCCGGTGTGCTGGGCGTGCTGCCTGGCCTGGCCGGCGTGCTGCAGGCCACCGAGGTGCTGAAGCTGCTGCTGGCCATCGGCGAGCCGCTGGTGGGCCGCCTGCTGCGCTTCGATGCGCTGGGCATGCGCTTCCGCGAGACCGGCATCCGGCCGGACCCGCACTGCCCGGTGTGCGCGCCGGGTGTGCCGTTCCCGGGATATATCGATTACGCCGCGTTCTGCCGGGGTGGGTAACCCCGGCCGGGGAATGCCTTGGTGGATGCCGACCTTGGTCGGCGCTCTCGTGCCAACCAAGGTTGGCACCTACCGAAGCGGGTGATGGTTGGCACCCACCGACGCGGATGCATGGTTTCGGGATGATGCCGGGAGTCACTCCCTGCATCGTTCCACTTCCAAGACAATCCGGCGCAACATGCGTGCTATTGCCGTCATCGGCATTGCTCTATTGTTGAACCCGATTCTGGATCTTGGGGAACACACCGCATGGCGGTAGAAGCAGCGACCAGCGAGCTGGTCAAGGTCGTGGCCCTGTTGGGCGCGGCGGTGGTGATGGTGCCTTTGTTCCGCCGGGCCGGCCTGGGCTCGGTGCTGGGCTACTTCGCCGCTGGCCTGGCGATCGGACCGTTCGGGCTGGGCTGGTTCTCCGATCCGCAGGCCATCCTGCATACCGCCGAACTCGGCGTGGTGATGTTCCTGTTCGTGATCGGCCTGGAAATGCGGCCCTCGCACCTGTGGAGCCTGCGCAAGGAAATCTTCGGGCTGGGCACGCTGCAGATCGTCACCTGTGCGCTGGTGCTGACCAGCATCGCCAAGCTGTTCGGGCTGCCGTGGCAGGTGGCCTTCATCGGCGCCACCGGCTTCGTGCTCACCTCCACCGCGGTGGTGATGCAGCTGCTGGCCGAGCGTGGTGACATCGCGCTGCCTTCGGGCCAGAAGATCGTCTCCATCCTGCTGTTCGAAGACCTGCTGATCGTGCCGTTGCTGGCGCTGGTGGCGTGGATGGCGCCGGGCGCGGGCAGTGCCGATGGCGAGGGCTCGCGCTGGCTGTCGGTGGCGATCGGCGTGGGTGCCATCGTCGGCCTGGTGCTGGTCGGCCGCTTCCTGCTCAACCCGCTGTTCCGCGTGCTGGCCGAATCGAAGGCGCGCGAGGTGATGACCGCCGCCGCACTGCTGGTGGTGCTGGGCGCGGCGCTGCTGATGCAGCTGTCCGGCCTGTCGATGGCAATGGGCGCGTTCCTGGCCGGCGTGCTGCTGAGCGAATCGACCTTCCGCCACCAGATCGAAGCGGACATCGAGCCGTTCCGCGGCATCCTGCTGGGCCTGTTCTTCCTCAGCGTCGGCATGGCGCTGGACCTGGGCGTGGTGGCCGGCAACTGGCAGCTGATCCTCGGCCTGGTGCTGGCGTTGATGGCGGCCAAGGCGCTGTGCATCTACGTGGTCGCGCGCATCATGGGCAGCGACCACGCGCAGGCGCTGGACCGGGGCGTGCTGATGGCGCAGGGCGGCGAGTTCGCCTTCGTGCTGTTCTCCGCCGCCGCATCGGCCGGCGTGATCAACCTGGAGATCAATGCCAACTTCACCGCCGTGGTGGTGCTGTCGATGGCGCTGACGCCGCTTGTAGTGCTGCTCTACAAGCGCATCGCGCCGAAGCCGACGGTGAACATGGACGGCGTGGACGAGGCCGATGGCCTGTCCGGCAGCGTGCTGCTGATCGGCTTCGGCCGCTTCGGCCAGGTCGCCAGCCAGTCGCTGCTGGCGCGCGACGTGGACGTGACCATCATCGACAACGATGTGGAGATGATCCAGAGCGCGGCGCGCTTCGGTTTCAAGATCTACTACGGTGATGGCACGCGTCTGGACGTGCTGCATGCCTCGGGTGCGGCCACCGCACGTGCGATTGCGGTGTGCGTGGACAAGGCCGAGGCGGCTGACCGCATTGTTGAGCTGGTGTCGCACGAGTTCCCGCAGGCAAAGCTGATGGTGCGCTCGTTCGACCGCGAGCATTCGCTGCGGTTGATCCATGCCGGTGTTGATTTCCAGATCCGCGAGACGTTTGAATCGGCGGTGCTGTTCGGCCAGGCCGCGCTGGTGGAGCTGGGCGCGGATGAGGATGACGCGGTGGAGATTGCCGCCGAGATCCGCCGCCGCGATGCCGAGCGTTTTGAACTGGAGATTGCCGGTGGTGGTCTGAATGCCGGCGCGCGGATGGTCTACGGCAACAGCCCGCAGGGCGTGCCGACGCCGACGCCGTTCACTGCGCCGAAGCGCGAGAGCAAGACGCTGAACCCGCAGGATGTGCCGGAAGAGGAAGAGTGAGGTGCCGCGCATCGCGTTCGCCGGGCATGGCCCGGCGCTACCGTGGTGCGCACG
>NZ_KV791464.1:0-1754 GCF_001807895.1 Stenotrophomonas sp. HMSC10F07 | reverse complement strand
GGGTACGCAGTACGCGTTCACCGCGATGGTTGTAGCTGTAGCTTTCCAGCACCGCACTGCCCTGCTTCACCGCGTTCATGCGGTTGGCATCGTTGTAGGTGAACGTCTTGCCGCCGATGCTGGTGGTGTTGCCCACCGCGTCATGGTTGCGCGCTTCGCCGTCCACGGCGGTCAGCCGGTGGCTGGTTGCGGGATAGGTGTAGCTGGCGGTGCCTGCCGAGGTGGTCAGCGCAGTGCGATTGCCGGTGGCGTCGTAGGCATAGGTTTCAATCGGCGTGCCTGTCGTCCCGTCCTGGGTCTGGGTCAGGCGACCCAGCGCGTCGTAGGCGTACTTGGCGAGTACCGTTGAGCCTGTGCCGTTCTTCAGCTCGGTGATCGAACCGACCGGGTCGTAGCCGTAGCCCAGCGACAGTCCGCCCGCGGCCGGGTCGTGCACTGCCTGCGGGCGGTAATCCAGACCCAACGGACGCTGCAGCTGGCGGCCGTTGCCATAGGTCCAGCCGGTGGCCGGGCCGAAGGCCGCATAGGTCACGTTGTTCACCACGATCTGGCGCGCCTGGCTGGTCCGGGTCAGGCCGATCTGCCTGATGCGCCCCCGGGTATCTCGCACGTGGTCAGCCACGCTTCGAATGTCTCGCACTGACGTAGCAGCATCCTGCCGCCAAAGGCGTTGTCCAATCCATCTTTCAGGGGATTGCGAACCACGTATCGACGGCCTCCTGAGCTTTATGTTACGCCCTACGGAAGTACGTGCTCACAGATCATCCACAGTCTCTCGAGAACTAGAGGGAGAGTCTGGCTGACGATCGTACATAGCGGTAAATGCCTCAGGTGATGGTTGGTTGCCGGATGGGTGTGGCTCTCGCTTCCTGCCAAGATGGTCAGTGTGGTGCGATTGCCAGTATCGGTAGGCAGAGGTCCCAGTCGGCCTGCTGGAGAACTTTAATTAGCGGACGTAACATTAGCTCACAGTCCCCAGAAGCCATCCCAGATCAAGCGCCACCAAGATTTGGCTATTCGGGCCGCTTCACTTGGCTTTCTTGTGAGAGCCACAATGACCCATACGGTGCTTCCGCCCATGATGACTAGCGCAACCAACGTCATTAGCGCGGGGCTTATGTGCCTATAAAACCACCAGCCTAGGAGAACCAGGATCATCAAAGCAACATAGCGGAGCAGCAATCCAGTTTTCATAGTCCTATGGTTCCTACTTCCTGCAAGAATTCCCTTGGCTTATGGACAGCCTCCTTAACGTGCTTCTCCATAATATCAATCCAAAAAGGCTCACCGGGGTCATCTGACTCAGTTCCCCAAGGCAACAAACCCGAGTATGTCTTCAGGACGTCGCCCCTCGAATAGTTGCTACTGTCTTCACAGGCTGCCTCCGCCCACTGCTGCTCGGCGCGAGCCCACGCCTTCTGGCCACTAGTGATGTTCCAGACGCCCAGCCCAATACTTGCGGAGCCCGGTGCGGCAGTCACTACTGCCCCCTCCATGCCAAGTCCTCCAGCGATCCTCAGCGTACCCGAAGCAAGTAAGCGCCCAGCATTGATCGCATTCCCAATTGCGACGGCTGTCTTGTGCACGTTCCTTAACCCCAACGGGTCTATTAAGCTAAGTGAATTTCCGCCAACGTATCCGTAGGTGCTGATTCCGCCTCGTAACCCAATCGGATCACTCTGCGAATACCGCCCCGCCGCCGGTTCGTACTCGCGCTGGCAGTTGTAGAACAACCCACTCGCATCCGTCGCCTG
>NZ_KV791463.1:0-1081 GCF_001807895.1 Stenotrophomonas sp. HMSC10F07 | reverse complement strand
CACTTGGGATCTGGTTGCCGAACACTTCGCTCTTTCTGCTCCGCGCCCAAGCCGGGACATCGGGCGACCGAGCGATTGCCACGCGCGGTCCACCCGGATGACATCAAGTGAGCGCGACTTCGCCTTAGCTGACCTATTGCGCAGGCGCGCTGGCCCGATGCGTGAGCATCAGAGCGCCGACATCACGGGAGGTCCGTACTGACGGAAACAGAGCCGTCTTCCCTCAGCCAGACGTTCACGTAGGTATCTGGGGGAGGTATCCGATTGATTGACGCCCCTGCGGGAAGGATCTCCCAGCTGGTGATCGAGCCGCAAACTGTTTTATGGATCAACCTGCGACTGTCCAACCCCCGTCTGGCCAGTTCCGTAACAACCACTTCGGGAGGCTGGCGATCAAAGCCTTTGTAGGCAGTGCAACTCTTTCCCGTCTGACCCATGGGGTACGTTGAACTCTCAACCTCATCCCGGCACCCCAGCTGGCCCAGAACGAGCGAGAGGATGGCTAGTATCCGAATGCATCGCATTGCCTGTTGCTCCTTTCCTTTACTGCCCTGCTGTAGGCCTTGTCTACTGCGGCGCCTCCGAGTCCTCCATCGCGCAGCCGAGTTGCACAGATCATCTGCTCTTGATATGCACGACACTCAAGCTCATTGGCCAGCTGCCGATGCTCGATCCCACCATATTCCCAGTCCTTTGGGAATGGGCTTGCACCTTTAGGCCTACCCACGCAGGCATTAGGAACCCTCTTTTCCAATAACGCCTTATGGTTTCGCTCATGCATAACGGTGCATATCTTGTCGCAGCCTGAATTGCAGACACTGACCAGAAATCCTCCATTGCCATCACAAGTCACCATTCCCAGCTGTCCGCCGCACGTACTTGTATCGAACACGGGCTCAAGCCCAAGTGGGTCAGCCGCAAGAAGCGGAGAGGCATTCGAATACCCGTACGCGGAAATGCCGCCGGACAAGCCTATGGGATCCGCTTGCGTATAGCGTCCGGTCGCAGCGTCGTATTCACGCTGGTAGTTGTAGAACAACCCACTCACATCCGTCGCCTGCTGGCCCGGGAAACGCAGTGC
>NZ_KV791462.1:0-12409 GCF_001807895.1 Stenotrophomonas sp. HMSC10F07 | reverse complement strand
GGGCAGGGTAGTGCCGGCCGCTGGCCGGCATTTCTGTTTGGGATCAGGGCTTGTCGCGCACCAGCGCGTCCGCCTCGACCACACCGCCATCCTTCCCATGCAGGTACAGGTGCATGTCCTGCTGCGGATACGGGATGTTGATGCCGGCTTTGTCGAAGCCCAGCTTCAGCTGCTCCAGCAGCGTGACCTTGGTGCCGAACCAGTCGGCCGACTTCACGTAGCAGCGGATGCCGAGGTTGATCGCGTGCGCCCCCAACTCGTACACCACCACGTCCGGTGCCGGCGTCTGCAGCACGCGCGGGTCCGCCTTCATCAGCGCCAGCGCGGTGTCGCGTGCCAGCTGGATGTTGTCTTCATAGCCGATGCCGATCACCAGTTCGACGCGGCGGGTCGGCTCGGCCGTCAGGTTGATGATCGGTGCGGCGGTGATCAGCGTGTTCGGAATGGTGGTGTGCTGGTTGTCGGCACCGGTGATGACGGTCTGGAAAATGCGCACTTCGCGCACCGTGCCGGTCTGTCCGGCAACGGTGACCACGTCGCCGACGCGGAACGGCCGCAGTGTCACCAGCATCACGCCCGAGGCGATGTTGGACAGCGAATCCTTCAGGGCAAGGCCAACGGCCAGGCCTGCGGTGCCGAGCACGGCCAGCAGCGGCGTGATCTGCACGCCCAGCGTGCCGATGGCCAGCACCACCACGATCACCAGCGATGCGGCGTACACCACGTTGCGCAGGAAGCTGCCCAGCATCGGGTCCACGCCCATGCGCGCTGTGGCGCGCGGCATCGCGTTGGACAGGCGACGCGCCACCCACAGGCCCACCAGCAGCACCACGATGGCGGCCAGCAGCGGCACACCATAGGTCTCCAGCAGGCGTTCCCAGTCGAGCGAGTGGAACCAGGGCGTTGCGGCGGGGGCGGGAGGTGCGGCGGCGATCATGCGGAAGTCCTTTGCTGCGTAGCGATGTCTGCGTGGGGCCGGGCGTGCGTGGACGCCAGAAACAGCAAGCCCCGCAGAGGCGGGGCTTGCGTGCAGCAGCAGTATGGGCGGACGTCGATGAAAGCGACGTCAGCCCATCACGGCATCAGCCGTTGGCTTTCAGCTTGGCCAGGCGCAGCCAGGTATCAACCACGGTGTCCGGGTTCAGCGACACCGACTCGATGCCTTCCTGCATCAGCCATTCGGCCAGATCCGGGTGATCGGACGGGCCCTGGCCGCAGATGCCAACGTACTTGCCCTTGGCACGTGCCGACTTGATCGCCATCGACAGCAGCTTTTTCACCGCCGGGTTACGTTCGTCGAACAGGTGCGCGACGATCGACGAATCGCGGTCCAGGCCCAGGCTCAGCTGGGTCAGGTCGTTGGAGCCGATCGAGAAGCCGTCGAAGATCTCCAGGAACTCATCGGCGAGCAGTGCGTTGGACGGCACTTCGCACATCATGATGATCTTCAGGCCGTTCTCGCCCTGCTTCAGGCCGTTCTGTTCCAGCACCTCGATGACCTTGCGGCCTTCTTCCAGGGTGCGCACGAACGGAATCATGACCCACAGGTTGTCCAGGCCCATTTCGTTGCGCACGCGCAGCACGGCCTTGCACTCCAGCGCAAAGGCGGCCGAGAAGCTCGGATCGACGTAACGGCTGGCGCCGCGGAAGCCGATCATCGGGTTCTCTTCGTGCGGCTCGTAGTTGCTGCCGCCGATCAGGTTGGCGTACTCGTTGGACTTGAAGTCCGACAGGCGCACGATCACGGCGTTCGGGGCGACCGAGGCGGTGAGGGTGGCGATGCCTTCGGCCAGGCGGTCGACGTAGAAGCTGACCGGATCACCGTAGCCGGCGATCTTCTCGTCGATCTTCTTCTTGGTCGCGGCGTCCTGGCGGTCGTATTCCAGCAGCGCATTCGGATGGATGCCGATGTGGCTGGCGATGATCATTTCCAGGCGGGCCAGGCCGATGCCGGCGTTCGGCAGCTGGCCGAAGTCGAAGGCACGTTCCGGGTTGGCCACGTTCATCATGATCTTCAGCGGCGCCGGCGGCATGTTGCCCAGATCGGTGGTGGTGCGTTCAAAGCCGAGCTTGCCTTCGTAGATGAAGCCGGTATCGCCTTCAGCGCAGCTGACGGTGACCAGCTGGCCATCTTCGATGACCTGGGTCGCGTTGCCCGAACCAACCACGGCCGGCACGCCCAGCTCGCGCGCGATGATCGCGGCGTGGCAGGTGCGGCCACCGCGGTTGGTGACGATGGCCGAGGCGCGCTTCATCACCGGTTCCCAATCCGGATCGGTCATGTCGGCGATCAGCACGTCGCCGGGCTGCACGCGGTTCATGTCGTCCAGCGTCTTCACCACGCGGGCCACGCCCGAACCGATCTTGGCGCCGACGGCACGGCCCTCGGCCAGCACCTTGCCGCCCTTCTCGGTCAGCGCGAAGCGCTCGATCTGGGTGGCGTGGCTGCGCGACTTCACCGTTTCCGGGCGCGCCTGCACGATGAACAGCTTGCCGCTGACACCGTCCTTGGCCCACTCGATGTCCATCGGGCGGCCGTAGTGCTTTTCGATGACCAGCGCCTGCTTGGCCAGTTCCTGCACGTCCTCGTCGCTGATCGAGAAGGTGGTGCGCAGTTCGGCCGGCGTGTCTTCGATACGGACGCGCTCACCGGGGACATCCGAATACACCATGCGGATCGCCTTGCTGCCGAGCGAGCGGCGCAGGATCGCCGGCTTGCCGGCCTGCAGGGTGGGCTTGTAGACGTAGTATTCGTCCGGATTGACCGCGCCCTGCACGACCATCTCGCCAAGGCCGAACGAGGAGGTGACGAACACCACGTCGCGGAAGCCGGACTCGGTGTCCAGGGTGAACAGCACGCCGGAGGAACCGACGCCCGAACGCACCATCAGCTGCACGCCGGCGGACAGGAATACGTCCTCATGCTTGAAGCCGTGGTGCACGCGGTAGGCGATGGCGCGGTCGTTGTACAGCGAGGCGAACACTTCCTTGACCTTGTGCACGACGTCGTCGGCACCGGTCACGTTGAGGAAGGTTTCCTGCTGGCCGGCGAAGGACGCATCCGGCAGATCCTCGGCAGTGGCAGACGAACGCACGGCCACGGCCACGTCGCCGCCGCCATTCTCGGCGCTCAGCTTGGCGTAGGCGGTGCGGATGTCCTGGTCCAGCTGCGGCTGCAGCGGGGCGTCGATTACCCAGCCGCGGATTTCCTTGCCGGCGGCGGTCAGCGCGTTGACGTCCTCGACGTCCAGCGTGGCCAGCCTGTCGAAGATGCGCTTGGACAGGTCGTTGTGCGCGATGAAGTCCTTGAAGGCTTCAGCGGTGGTGGCATAACCGCCCGGCACCGAAACGCCCAGACCGGCCAGGTTGCCGATCATCTCGCCCAGGGACGAATTCTTGCCGCCTACGCGGGCCAGATCGGCCAGACGCAGTTCGTGCAACCACAGGATGTTCTCGTTCAAGCGCGATGCTCCGTTTGGCCATCGCCCGAGGCGGGCTGAGTGGCCGCGTCCGTAGGAAGAAGCCGATATGATGCCGGGCAGAGCACCGTCGGCACAAGCTTGTGCTGGCGGCCTTTTTAAGCTTCGTAGGGGGTAAAAGCGCGCATGTCGACCATCCGTCCGGTGTTCTACGTTTCCGATGGAACCGGTATCACCGCTGAAACCATTGGGCATAGCCTGCTGACCCAGTTCTCCGGGTTCAGCTTCATTACCGATCGGATGTCGTTTGTCGACGACCCTGAAAAAGCGCGTGAAGCCTGCGCCCGGATCCAGGCGGCGGGGGAGCGGTACCAAGTCCGGCCGATCGTGGTGAACTCCTGCGTGGACCAGAGCCTGAGCCTGATCCTGGCCGACAGCGGTGCCCTGATGCTGGATGTGTTCGCGCCGTTCATCGAGCCGCTGGAGCGCGAACTGGCCAGCCCTCGACTGGCCCGGGTCGGCCAGGCCCACGGCATGGTCGATTTCGACACGTACCACCGCCGCATCAACGCGATGAACTTCGCCCTGACCCATGATGACGGCATCGCGGTGAACTATGACGATGCCGACGTGATCCTGGTGGCGGTGTCGCGCGCCGGCAAGACGCCCACCTGCATCTACCTGGCTCTGCATTACGGAGTGCGCGCGGCCAACTACCCGCTGACCGACGAAGACCTGGAAAGCGACCGCCTGCCGCCGCGCCTGCGCAACTACCGGCGCAAGCTGTTCGGGTTGACCATCGATCCGGACCGCCTGCAGCAGATCCGCCAGGAGCGCCGTCCGAACTCGCGCTACGCGAACCTGGACACCTGCAAGCGGGAGGTGGCCGCGGCCGAGACCATGTTCCGCATGGAGCGGATCCCGACCCTGAGCACCACCCACACCTCGATCGAGGAGATTTCCAGCAAGGTGCTGGCCACATTGGGGCTGCAGCGCGAGCTGTATTGATCCTTTCCGGCGCGCCTGGCTGCGCCCGTAGAGCCGAGCCCACGCTCGGCTGGGCCACCGGGTTCTCCCAGAACAGCAGCCGAGCATGGGCTCGGCTCTACAGTGGTGACAGCGACCGACGGGTTGGCTGTGGCTTGAGGCGCCCCCACGTTGAAGCACCAACGTGTAGGATCGACCCATGGCCCGAGCCTTGCCCCGTACCGAACGCATTCCCCGCCTGAGCCGGCTGAGCTGGCTCATGGGCCTGTACGCGGAGAACTACCGCCATCTGGTGCGCCTGTTCGAACCGGCGGGACTGGCGGCGGGCAGCTACATTTCCTCGATCGGCGACGGCCTGGATGTCCGCCTGGACGTGATCGAGTGCCACCGCTATACGGTGGAACTGCGGCTGACCTACGACATTGCCGACCCGGTCACCGGCGAGCCGGATCCCTCGGCCTATGTTCGCCTGTACCGTGACGCGCGCCAGGCCGAGACCACCCATTGCTACGTCGGCCGCCGCTGGCAGGACACCATGGGCCTGTACCCGCCGCCGGCGGAGTTGATCAGTCATCGCATGCGGATGAACACCTTCCTCGGCAAGTGGCTGGAATACCTGGCCGAGCGCGGCCACGGCGTCGCAACGCTGCGCCGTGACCCCGATGGCGCCGGTGCGCCTGCCGAGCGCCGCCTGTCGCTCGTGCGCTGATCGGCCATAATCCAGGGCTGACCTGCCGCTGGATGCCGCCCCATGCCGTACACCCCGATCGTCGCCACTCTGGGCTATGTGCTGTCGCCCGATCGTCGCCAGGTGCTGATGATCCATCGCAATACGCGCCCCGGTGACCATCACCTCGGCAAGTACAACGGCCTGGGTGGCAAGATCGAAGCGGACGAGGACGTGGCGGCCAGCATGCGCCGCGAGATTGCCGAGGAAGCCGGCATCGACTGCACCGGCATGCGCCTGCGCGGCACTCTCAGCTGGCCCGGTTTCGGCAAGCACGGCGAAGACTGGCTGGGCTTCGTGTTCGTCATCGACAGCTTCGAAGGTACCCCGCACGGCGGCAACCACGAAGGCACGCTGGAGTGGGTAGATCTGGACAAGCTGGACACGCTGCCGATGTGGGAAGGCGACCGCAACTTCCTGCCGCTGGTGTTCGACGCCGACCCGCGCCCGTTCCACGGCGTGATGCCGTACAAGGACGGGCGCATGGTCAGCTGGTCCTACAGCCGGCTGTGAGGTGACGAATCGGGTGGGTGCCAACCTTGGTTGGCACGCTCTTCTGGCAAATTAATACCCGGACAATATTGACTCGGTGAAATTACCCGGGCAATATTCACGCATCGCCTCTGATGCCATTGCCATGCCTGTGTCCCGACTTCCTCCCTTCAGCTGTTTCGACGGTCATCGCCTGGTCGCTTCCGGTACCCCGGAAGTGGCAGCGCTGGCGTTGAAACAGCTGCGTGCCGACAACGCAGCCGGTCCGCTGCTGGTGTTCGACAACGCCAGCGGGCGAACCCGCGATTTCGACACGCGCGGCAGCGACACAGAGCTGCTGGCGCGGGTGACCGAAGCGTTTCCCTCCGCCGTGGAGGCGGATGCCGACGTCACTACCGGAGAGGCGCCTGCGACCCCGCGTGGCCGTGGCCGCCCCAAACTGGGCGTGGTCGCCCGCGAAGTGACGCTGCTGCCGCGGCATTGGGCGTGGTTGGCCGAACAGCCGGGTGGGGCCTCGGTGGTGCTGCGCAGGCTGGTGGAAGCGGCCAGCCGTGCCGGTGCCGACGAGGATCGGCAGCGCCGCCACAGCGAGCGTACCTATCACTTCCTGCAGGCCATCGCCGGTGACCTGCCGGGCTTCGAGGAGGCCATTCGGGTGCTGTTCGCGCATGACCGCGCGGGCCTGGAAGCAGCGCTGCATTCCTGGCCCAGGGATGTGCGCGACCACGCCCTGCGCCTGGCGTTCGAAGACGCTGACGGCTGAGCCATCGCGCCGTTGCTGAGCGACGGCGTCATCTGATCGCGGGCCGCGGTCCGCTTCCCCTGTGCTTGCTTTGCTGGCGGAAACGCCGGGCAGGGCGGCGCCTTGCCCAGAGAATCCCATGAGCCCCCCTGTACATCCGACACCTCCGGCAGCACTCCCGCTGTGGCGCACCTACCTGACGCTTCTGCTGCCGATGTTGCTGACCAATGCGTTGCAGCTGGCCGCAGGCACGCTGGACAACATCTATCTCGGCCACCTGCTTGGCACACAGGCGGTGGCTGCGGCCGCGGCGTTCTTCCCGGTCTTTTTCCTGCTGCTGGCCCTGGTGATGGGCCTGGCCACGGGCGCGATGGTGCTGATCGGCCAGGCCTGGGGCGCGGGCCGCCCGCAACAGGCGCGCGCGGTGGCCGGCAGCGCGGTGGCGCTGATCCTTGTGCTGTCGGTGCTGGTGATGGCTCTGGGGAGCGGTTTCGCACCACAGCTTCTGATGTCACTGGGTACACCGGCACCGATCCTCGGTGAGTCCATCGTCTACGCGCGCGTGCTGCTGCTGGCGGCGCCGGCGTTCTTCCTCCTGTGGCTGGCCACTGCCGTGAGCCGCGCAGTAGGCGATGCGAAGACGCCGCTGCAGGCGCTGCTGCTGGCCACGGTGGTCGGCCTGCTGTGCACGCCGCTGCTGATCCTGGGCTGGACCGGCCTGCCGCGGCTGGGGTCGACCAGTGCGGCTGTATCGGCGGCGTTTGCCTCATTGTTGGCCCTGGGCTGGTTGCTGTGGCGCTGGCATCGGGTAGGACATCCCCTGGCGCCACGGCGCGAGCAGTTGCGTGCCATCCGTTTCGATGGCGCGATCATCCGATCGATGCTGCGCATCGGCATACCCTCCTCGCTGCAGATGCTCAGCCTGGCCATTGCCGAGATCGTATTGCTGGGCTGGATCAACCGTTACGGCTACACCGCTACGGCCGCCTACGGTGCGGTCAACCAGCTGATGAACTGGGTGCAGTTGCCGGCAATGTCGTTGGGGATCACCGCCACCATCCTCGCGGCGCATGCGATGGGCGCCGGGCGTACAGCACGGCTGCCGGCCATCGCCCGGACTGGTGTGCTGGTGGCGCTGGCGACGCTGAGCGTGGTGGTGGTGCTGGTTGTGGCGCTGGCGCGCGGGCTGACCGGGCTGATCCTGGCGGCAGCCGACGTGCGCGAGCTGGCTGCGTTGCAGCTGCGCACTGTGGTGTGGGGCGTGCTGGCGATGGGAATCAGCGCGGTGCTTGTCGGGGTGATGCGCGGCAGCGGCACGGTATGGTTGCCAGCGTTGCTGGGTATGGCAGCGGTGCTGCTGGTGGAACTGCCGCTGGCGATGTGGATGCAGGCGCAGCACGGGCTGGCCGGCGTGTGGTGGGCGTGGCCGCTGGGGTTGCTGGCCATGCTGGTGATGCAGGTGTTGTGCTTCGCGCGTTGGCGGCGGGTGCAGGCTGGGTAGTTGCCTGCCGCCGTCCGGCACCCCGGAATGGCAGGTGCAGCCGGCCAGCGGCCGGCTCTACCACTTCAGCGCCGCTGCGCCAGCAGCAGGCGGAAGTACAAGCACAGGGTGTTGACCGCCAGTGCGGCGCTGCGGCGGGGCCTTCGCAGCTGCGCGGCCAGGGTGGAAGCATCCGGCATCATCCTCGCCCGTCACGAGGAATCGGACGTGGCGGCGGCGGGCCCGCCGGTGACCATAGCGCCGACCTCGCGGCTTGGGAAGTAGGGAAACCCCGCGTCAGGGTGATGAGGAAATGTCCACCGTCGCAGTCGGTGAGATCTGGTTGTCCACAGGGGGTGTGGATTACGCGTGGGCAACTTTGTGGATAAGCCGCGACAGGCGCCACCCCCCTAGGCTGTCAAGATGGGTGGCGAAAAATTCACCGTCGGTGAGGGCGGGTGAGGGGGCGGTGAAGGGTGGGCCCCGTCAGCGCTGTCACCAGCGACGGCGCTCGCGGTAACCTGTGGGCCTTGATGCTCCGTGAGTCCCCATGAAACGTCACTTCTCGATGCTGCGCGAATTCCAGCTGGCCGACTGGTTCACCCTGGCCAATGCTTTCTGCGGCACCGGTGCGGTATTTGCCGCCATGCGCTTCCTGCAGGACGGCGAGCGTGGCTACCTGCTGTTCGGCATGGCGCTGATCCCGTTGGCCTTCATCTTCGACGCCCTTGATGGGCGCATCGCGCGCTGGCGCAAGTCCAGCTCCACCCTGGGCCGCGAGCTGGACTCGCTGTCCGACGTGATCTCCTTCGGGGTGGCCCCAGCGGCGCTGGCCTATGCCTGCGGCATGCAGGGTGGCTGGGACTGGCTGGTGCTGAGCTACTTCGTCTGCTGCGGCGTCAGCCGCCTGGCACGCTACAACGTCACAGCCGAGGCAATGACCGGCGATGAGGGCAAGGTCACGTATTTCGAGGGCACCCCGATCCCGACCAGCCTGGTGCTGGTGATCGTACTGGCGATCGCCGCCGGCACCGATGCCATCGGCCAGAACATCTGGTTCGGCCAGTGGCAGATCGGACCGTGGCAGCTGCACCCGATGGTGCTGTTGTTCGCCCTGTCCGGGTCGCTGATGATCAGCAAGACCCTGCGTATCCCCAAGCCATGAGCCAGCCCTGCGGAGGCCTGCGATGACCAGCTCGGCCCACGATGCCGGCAGCAGCGATTTCGAGACGCTGGCCCGGCAGTACTTCGGCGCCTGGGGTGATGCTTTGCGCCATGCGGGCGCGCCCGCTGCACCTGCCGGTGACGACCCCGGCAGCTGGCAACGGTTGTTTGACTGGTGGGGCCAATTGCTGCCCGAACAGGCGCCCGGCGCGCCGGAAGATGCCGTGCGCCGGTTCCGCGAACAGGCGGGCAGCTGGTACGGCACCATGCAGGAGGTCGCCGCTCGGTTTGCCGGCCGCGACGCCAGCAGTGCCGACGTGGCCCAGGCCTGGCGCGAGGCGGTGCAGGGGCAGGGCGACGGCATGCTGCAATGGATGCTGCAGGGCGCCCGCGGCAGCACCCACGCCGGTGCCGCAGTACCTGAATTCGCCGCATGGCTGCAGCAGTTCCAGCTGCAGGCGGGCCCGTGGCTGCAGAGCCCGGCATTCGGCCCCGGCCGCGAGCACCAGGCGCGCTGGCAGGCCCTGCTGCGTGCGCAGGAAGAGTACCAGCAGCATTCGCGCGCCTATGTCGACCAGATCAAGCGGGCATTGGACGAGGCATTTGCGCTGTTCGAGCAGCGCCTGGCCGAGCACGAACAGCCGGGCAGCCAGCTGACAAGCGCCCGCGCGATGTTCGACCTGTGGATCGAAGTGGCCGAGGAGGCCTACGCCAAGGTCGCCATGTCCGAACCGTTCCAGGAGGTGTACGCCTCGCTGGGCAACGCGCAGATGCGTCTGCGCGCCGGCCTGCAGCGCGAGGTGGAACAGATGAGTGAACGTATCGGCCTGCCGACCCGCAGCGAGATGGATGCCGCACACCGCCGCATCGCCGAACTGGAGCGCAGCCTGCGCCGGCTGCAGGCGCAGGTGGCGGTGCTGGCCGGGACCGCCGAGGTGGATCCGGTGGCACAGCCGGCGCCAGCGAAGGTGAAGCCGGTCGCACGCAAGGCCGCGAAGAAGGCGGCACCGGCGAAGAAGGCGGCTGCCAAAAAGTCCGAATCTCGCACCACCTCACGGGCACGTGACCGATGAAGGGACCGCTGGGCTTCAACGCCGATGACCTGATGCAGGAAACCCTGGCGATGCAGCGCAAGCTGATGGAAGGGCTGAAGCTGCTGCCGCAGGTGGAAGACGTTGACTATGGCGTGACCGCCCGCGAGGAAGTGTGGCGCGACGGCAAGGTGGTGCTCTACCGCTTCGTCGGCGAACAGGCGCCGACCCGGCGCACGCCGCTGCTGATCGTCTACGCGCTGGTCAACCGGCCGTACATGGTCGACCTGCAGGCCGACCGCTCCCTGGTGCAGAAGCTGCTGGCACTGGGCCAGGACGTGTACGTGCTGGACTGGGGCTACCCGGATCGCTCGGAGCGCTTCCAGACGCTGGAGGACTATCTGCTGCGCTATATCGATGGTGCGGTGGATGCACTGCGCGTGCGCAGTGGCGGCCCGATCGACCTGCTCGGCATCTGCCAGGGCGGCGTGTTCGCACTCTGCTACGCAGCGTTGCGCCAGCGGAAGCTGGGCAAGCTGATCACCATGGTCACCCCGGTCGATTTCCAGACGGCCGACAACATGCTCTCGCACTGGGCGCGGCAGGTGGACGTGGATCTGCTGGTGGATACGCTGGGCAACATACCGGCTGACCTGATGAATGCCAGCTACCTGATGCTCAAGCCATTCCGCCTGAACGTGCAGAAGTACGTCGGTCTGCTCGATATCCTCGACGACAAGGCGGCGCTGGAGGATTTCCTGCGCATGGAAAAATGGATCTTCGATTCGCCGGACCTGGCGGGCGAGGCGTTCCGCGACTTCATCAAGCAGTTCTACCAGGGCAACGGCCTGGTGAACGGTACGGTGCGGATCGGCGAGGAAGCCGTGGATCTGTCGCAGGTCACCTTGCCGGTGCTGAACATCTATGCCGAGCAGGACCATCTGGTACCGCCGGACGCCTCGCGCGCGATGCGTGGGCGCCTGGGCACGGACGACTACACCGAGTCCAGTTTCCGCGGTGGCCACATTGGTATCTATGTGTCCGGCCGCGCCCAGCGCGAAGTGCCGGCCACGATTGATGGCTGGTTGAAGGCGCGTGACCTGTAGAGTCGAGCCATGCTCGACGGACCTGGGGGGATGATGACGTACCGGATTTCGTTGATTCTTGCGGCACTGCTGGCAGCACAATTTGCCCACGCCGCACCCAGTGCCGATGCACGCCGGGAGATCGCCCAGCTGATTTCCAGCCTGGACGGCTCGCAGTGCCGTTTCCAGCGCAATGGCAGCTGGTACGACGGCGGCGATGCGCGCGCCCATCTGCAGCGCAAGTACGACTACCTGCTGAAGAAGGACATGGTGGACAGCGCCGAGCAGTTCATCGAGCGCGCCGCCAGCCAGAGCAGCATGAGCGGGAAGCCTTACCGCATCCAGTGCCCGGGGCAGCCTGAACAGACCGCGGCCGCCTGGTTCGGTGCGCGCCTGCAGGCGCTGCGTCTCCGCACGCCGTAGACACGGAGGCGGTGTAGAGTCGCGGCGTGCTCGACTGATTCTGCCCGCAAGCCGAGGAGACACCGCCGTGAACACCACGCCCAAGACGCTGTCGCGTTCATTGAACGACCGCATGATTGCCGGCGTGATGGGCGGCATTGCCCATCGCTTCGGCTGGAACCCCACCCTGGTGCGGATCGTGTTCGTGCTGGTATCGATCGGCTCGGCCGCCTTCCCCGGCATTCTGATCTACCTGATCCTGTGGCTGCTGATTCCGAACGAGGCGGATTGAACACCGCCGCTCGATCCTGGCCGCTCTGGCTGCGCGCGCTGCAGATGCTGGGCGCCGCATGGACGCTGCCCAACACACTGATCGGCCTGATCGGCGGCTTGGCCGGCATGCTTGGCGGCGCGACGCTGCGCTGGAGCGGGCGGGACTGCGCCGTGGTGTTCGATCACTGGCCGTGGGGGCCGGGCGGTGCGATCACCCTGGGCAACGTGATCCTGCATACCGGCCATGACCTCGGCATCTGCTGCCGGACCTATGCGCATCAGGCGGGGTGGGGCGTGGAGCCGCTGATCCGGCTGGACGACCACGAGCGCGCGCACGTTTACCAGTACATGGTGCTGGGGCCGCTGTACCTGCCGGTGTACCTGCTGTGCGGCGGGGTGAGCGCGCGCAACCCGTTCGAGCGCGCGGCCGATCATTTCGCCCGGTTCGGGAATGGTTGGTGGCCGTAGTTTCCAGCCAACGGCGCAGCCCCTCGTAGCTTTGGTCGCGGAATTCCTGCTTCCTGGGGGCTGGCTGGGTGGGTGGGGCTGGCGGGGACGCCGTGAACCCATCCCTGAAGTGACCCCCAGGAGTTGGACGCCAGATCCA
>NZ_KV791461.1:0-1561 GCF_001807895.1 Stenotrophomonas sp. HMSC10F07 | reverse complement strand
GCAGGTTGGCCAGGTAAGCGCCTGGCTCGGGGCGCAGCACCGGTTCCGGATCGACCGGATTGCATTCGGGCAGGGTCGGATCGACCACGCACGGGTCGGGCTGGGTCGGCAGCTGTGAGCGCAGGTACCAGTTGCCGTCGGCGCCGGTGCCCCTGTGCAGGAAGTACTCATACTGGCCACCCACCGCGCGGCCGGCCAGGTTGAACTTGCCATTGGATGCACCGCCCACATGGATCAGCTCGATGCCCTTGTCGGTCTGAGCACCGGCGCCGCCGACATTGTTGACGCGAACGTTGGCGCTACCGCTGGTGTCGCCGCCGATGATCAGCTTGTCGGTGGCGGCATCGTCGCCGGCCAAGACGGTGTTGAAGATGATCGTGCCATCGGCGCCGCTGAAGTTGCCGGCCACGTTGAGAGTGTGGAAGGCGGAGCCGTCGCCGAGGGAGATGGTGCCGTTACCGAGGCTTAGCGCACCGATCGTGGAATTGCCGGTCATGTTCCAGCTGGCCGAGTCCAGCGTGGCGCTGGTGACGTTGGTCATGACGCCGGTCAGTACCGCACCATTGGAAAGCTTGGTGTGCAGCTGCGAGGTTGCATCGGCACGAAGCGTGCCCTGCAGTTGTGACGCGCCGACGTTCAGATTCAGCGTGCCGCCATCGACGGCTTCAGCAATCACGCCATTGCCGCCGCTTACAGTGCTGCCGTTTAGAACGTTGACAGTGGTTGGGGCGATGATCCCTGCACCACTGACAACAATGCCTGAGCCGTTTCGGCCGGAGACGCGCGACTTGTCGATGGTGAGTACGTTGTCACTGATTGGACTGGTGGGAGTTCCCCCGATGTCCATCACAACGATGCCGTTCTCATCCCCCATGACGGAAGATCCGTTGGTGATGTTGACGCTTGAGTTCGAGAAGACTGCCAGACCGGACGAGATTTCGGACGGTAGGAGGCCGGCTCCGATGCCGGTTCCATCAATCGTCGTGTTGCTCAGGGTCAGTACGCCACCTTGAACATAGCCTCCGATTCCTTGGCCGATGATGCTCGAGTCAGTGACAGTTGCGGTGCCGGCAGCGCCACCAGAGATGCCATTGGTTACCGCCAATCCCGCGGCGCGGCTGTTCTGTATCCGGGTGCCGGCGATCGTTGCGCTGGAGGAGGCAATCTGGACGGCGGCAAACGGATCGGTGGCGGTGGCTGCTGCCCCCGTCATGGCGAGCGTGGATCCGTCGCTGATGCCTACGGATGTGGCGGCGCTGCCGGTGTTGAAGGTCAGCGTGGCACCCTGAGCCGTCCAGCTTTCAACAGGGTCGCCAGCATTCACGGTGGCCGACTGGCCCGGCCCGAGAGTTCCGGCCTGCGACGTGGGGGCAAGGGCGATGCCGGTTGCAATGGCCAGCGCAAGAGAACGGCGAACTGCGATCTTCATGAAAAGTCTCCTGCGAGCCGCGATTCAAGCGGCCCGCGAAAGGTTATGTGCATTGGCTGGGAGAGGCCGGTGTCGTCCGATCTCTTGCCGCAGGGGTCACCAGCTGTAACTGACACCCACCTGTGCACTGGT
>NZ_KV791460.1:27606-53211 GCF_001807895.1 Stenotrophomonas sp. HMSC10F07 | reverse complement strand
CACAAACGACTTAATTCCCTCCGTCCCCTTTTTTCAAACGGCCTGCTCGACCAGGTTGGCGAGTTCGTCCGCATCGAATCCGGCCAGCAGGCGCGCTTCCATGTTGAACGGCCCATGCAGGTAGCCGCCGGCGTACTCCACCAGCAGCTCCTTGAAACGCGCGCGCGGCTCGACACCGGCGCGGTCGCAGTACCAGCGATACCAGCGCGAACCGGCGGCAACATGCGCCACTTCCTCGCGCAGGATCACCTCCAGCACATCGGCGGTTTCGCCATCACCGACATTGCGCAGCTTCTCGATCATGCCCGGGGTGACGTCCAGGCCACGCGCTTCCAGCACGCGCGGCACCAGCGCCATGCGCGCCAGGCCGTCATGCGCGGTCTTTTCGCACATTTCCCACAGACCGTTGTGTGCGGGGAAATCAGCATAGTCGTGGCCATGCACCTGCAGGCGCTCGCGCAGCAGCATGAAATGCCGCGATTCGTCATCGGCACAGCTGACCCAATCAGCATGGAACGCCGACGGCAGGCCCCGGAACCGGTACACCGCGTCCCAGGCCAGGTCGATCGCGTTGAGCTCGATGTGGGCGATGGCGTGGATGAAGGCAGCCCGCCCTTCCACGCCGCCCAGTCCACGCCGTGGTACCTCGCGCGGATGCACCAGCACCAGTCGTCCCGGACGACCCGGCATGCAGATCGGATCCGGCGGCGGCGCATCCGCGGCCACCTTCAGGCGACCGGCACGGAACGCGGCCGCATACGCCTGGGTCAATGCGACCTTGCGCAGCGGATCGGCTTCAGCCAGGCACTGCTGCGCAGCGCGCAGCAGGTCGCCACCAACGTCGGGCACATCCACCACGCCTGATCCTCAGGCGCGGCGCTTGTGCTTGGCATCGTCCGAACGCAACTGCTGGATGCGCTCGAAGTAGCCCGGCTCGATACCGGTCGGGTAGTGGCCGTTGAAGCAGGACGAATCGAAGCTGCGCAGCGCCGGGTTGCCTTCGCTCACCGCCGCTTCCATGTCTTCCAGGTCCTGGTAGATCAGCCAGTCGCAGCCCAGGTGGGCCTCGATCTCTTCCACCGTGCGGTTGTGCGCGACCAGCTCTTCGGCCGCCGGCATGTCGATGCCGTAGATGTTCGGGTAGCGCACCGGCGGCGCGGCGCTGGCCAGGTAGACCTTGCGCGCGCCGGCATCACGGGCCATCTGCACGATCTGCTGGCTGGTGGTGCCACGCACGATCGAATCGTCCACCAGCAGCACCACGCGGTTGCGGAACTCCAGGTGGATCGGGTTGAGCTTGCGGCGCACCGACTTCACGCGTTCCCCCTGCCCCGGCATGATGAAGGTGCGGCCGATGTAGCGGTTCTTGATGAAGCCTTCGCGGTACTTCACCCCGAGCACATTGGAGATCTCCAGCGCGGCATCGCGCGAGGTATCCGGGATCGGGATGATGGTGTCGATGTCGTGGTCCGGGCGCAGGCGCAGGATCTTCTCGCCCAGCTTGATGCCCATGCGCATGCGTGCCTTGTGCACCGAGACGTTGTCGATCATCGAATCCGGTCGCGCGAAGTACACGTATTCGAAGATGCACGGGGTGTGCTCGGCCGGCTCGGCGCAGATTTCCGAGAACAGTTCGCCGCGCGCGGTGATCACCAGCGCTTCGCCCGGCTGCACGTCACGCACGCGCTGGAAACCCAGCACGTCCAGCGCGGCCGACTCGGACGCCACGATGTACTCCTCGCCTTCTGCGTGGCTGCGCTTGCCCAGCACCAGCGGGCGGATGCCATGCGGGTCGCGGAAGGCCACCAGGCCCAGGCCCAGCACCACGCTGACCACTGCATAGCCGCCCTTGCAGCGGCGATGCACGCCGGCCACCGCGCGGATCGCGGCTTCCGGGCTGAGCTGGCGCTGCTGCTCCAGTTCGTAGGCAAACACGTTCAACAGCACTTCGCTGTCCGAATCGGTGTTGACGTTGCGCCGGTCCTGTTCGAACACCTGCTGGCGCAGCGCCTCGGTGTTGATCAGGTTGCCGTTGTGGGCCAGCGCGATGCCGTACGGTGAATTCACGTAGAACGGCTGTGCCTCGTCCATGCCTTCCGAACCTGCCGTCGGATAGCGCACGTGCGCGATGCCGACGCTGCCTTCCAGCGTGGACATGGTGCGAGCGTCGAACACATCGCGGACCAGGCCGGTGGCCTTCTGCACCCGCAGGCGGCTGCCATTGGCGGTGGCGATACCTGCCGCGTCCTGGCCGCGGTGCTGGAGAACGGTCAAGCCGTCATACAACTGCCCGGCGACGTTCTGGTTGCCGACGATTCCGACGATGCCACACATGGTGCGAGGTCTCCGCTGGGCTGTGCCCAGTTACAAGGAAGGTGGCCGTACCTGGCCGCGGTGGTCGCCGCGCCTGCGGTCGACATTGGCCGGATCGTCCGGCTCGATACTGTCCGGCAGTGCTGGGGCGTCCGGGCGCACTTCGGCCGGATCGTATGCATCGCCCTGTTCCGCTTTCGCGGGCCGCAGCCATCCGCCGCCCGCCACTACCTGGTTGAGGATGCCATTATCGCCTGCCGCGCCCGGCTTTCCCAACCCGGCGCCTGCATTCTTCCCCAATTCCATCAATGCAGATGGGGACAGCATGTCGGTCGGCAAGGCCTTGGGCAGCATGTCGGCGCCGGGTACCTGCCAGTGCGGCAGCTTCCCGTTCATCCAGGCCACGGCCGGATTCAGCACCGGGCGAACCGCCGAGCGCTTCCAGGAGGGCTCGGCGGTCAGCGGGGTGAAGCCGGCCAGCAGCAGCAGGACCGCCGCGATCAGGCCACCACGCACGGCCCCCAGTACACCGCCCAGCAACCGGTCCAGGCTGGTCAGCATGCTGCGGTGGATCATCGCCTTGATGACCATGCCGATCACCGCAACCACGATCATCACCCCAATGCCCACGCCCAGGTAGCCGCCGACGAAATGTTCGCCGCCAGGTGCCGCGGGTGCCGCCCACCAGCGCGCGGCATCGTTGCCGAAGGCGAAGGCCGCCCACGCGGCCAGCAGCCACGACAACGTGCCGATGACGATTCCCACGAAGCCACGCAGCATCCCGAGCAGGGTCGAGGCAGCGATCACGATCAGCAGCACCACGTCGATCATGGCGCCCCGCTCCTTCGGCGGCGCTGGCAACGGGCCTGCACGTCGGTCATGGGTGCGGTCGGACCATGCCGGCGACGCCAACCTTGGCGGCGACCTGCGCCTTCAGCTGTTCGGCGTCAGCCCGGTTGGCCACCGGTCCGACACGGACGCGATGCAGGGTGCCCTTTTCGGTACGCACCTGCTCGACGAAGGCGCTGAAACCGGCAGCACGGACCTTGTCACGCAGCGCATTGGCATCGCTGGCCTGGCCGAACGCGCCCAGCTGCACGGCGAAGCCGACGCCGCTGGCCGCCGGTGCAGCCGGCGTGGCCGGTGCCGTCGCCGGCTTGCTGGCAGTGGCCTCCGGCTTCGGCTCGGGCTTCGGGGTTTCGGGCTTCGGCGCCGGCTTCGGCGGCTCGGGCTTGGCCGCCGGAGTGGCCGTCGCAGTCGGCGTACTCGGCGGCAGGCTTTCGCTGCGCACCGGGTTGCTGCTGGCGGACGGCGAGGTGGCTGCGGACGGGGTACTGGCGCTTGGCGTAGCCGGTGCCGGGGTAGCTGCCACCGGGGCGCTGCTGCCCGTTGCGGCATCCAGAGTGATCACTTCGGCCTTCACATCGGCGCGGATCTTCACCGCCTGCAGCCGGGCCGCCTCGGCCTGTGCACGGTCGGCATACGGCCCCACGCGCACACGCCATGCCTGACGGCCGTTGATGGTAGTCGCTTCTGCGAAGCCCGGCAGCTGCGAGCGCTGCAGGTAGGCGATCACGGCATCGGCGTCGGCCTTGCTGCCGTATGCGCCGAAAGTGACGGCGTAGTTGCCGGCGGCAACCGCCGGGGACGTGTCCACGGTCGACGGCGTGGCCGGCGTGGCGGCCTCCTGCAGCGGCTTGGCCTGCCCGGTCTGCAGGCCGGTAGCCCCACCGGCCGGGGCCACCAGCGGCAGTTCACGGGTTTCGAACTGGCCATCGGCCGGTGCATCCGGCGCGGCGATCGGCACCGAGGCCACGCCGCTGTCCGGTGCAGGCCCCTTGACCAGCATCGGCAGGAAAATCACGGCCAGTGCAACCAGCACGATGGCACCAATCAGACGCTGTTTCAGAGGCGTATCCACGTGAGGCGGCAACTGTCCGGAGGTTGCGGTCGATTATACGGGTGCCGGACCGGACGGCGTCGGGATTGGCTGAACGTGGCTCAGGCGCTGCCCTGCAACCACTGCAACGCGGCGGCAGCGGTATGGAAGGAGCCAAACACCAGTACGCGGTCACCGCGCTCGGCCCGGGCCAGTACCTGCGCCAGCGCCTGTTCGACCGAAGCGGCCAGCTGCGCGCTGCCAGCAGCGGTCTCGGCCAGGCGCGCCTGCAACTGGGCGGCACTCTGGCCACGCGGGCCGTCCAGGCCGGCAAGGGTCCACTCGCCAACCACGCCCTGCAATGCCTGCACCACACCCGCCGCGTCCTTGTCCTGCAATGCGGCATACACCGCCAAGGTGCGCCCGGCCGACGCCTCGGCCTTCAGCGCGCGCGCCAGCTGGCCCGCCGCCTGCGGGTTGTGCCCGACGTCGACGCGGATCTGCACACCGCCACGCTCGAACGCCTGCAGGCGGCCCGGAATGCGCGCCGCCGCGATACCGGCGGCCCACGCCGCGCGCGGCACCGGCTTGTCCAGCGCGCGCAGCGCGGCGATGGCCGCACCGGCATTGGCCAGCTGGATCGGGCCGGCCAGCGCCGGGGTCGGCAGCTCCATGCGCAGGCCGACATCGCGCCAGCGCCAGCGCTGGGCGTCGATCGGCTCGTAGAAGTAATCGCTGCCGCCGCGGATCGCGTTGGCACCGACCAGGTAGGCACGCGCGAGCACGCTCGAGGGCGGGTCGGTCTCGCCCAGGATCACCGGCTTCCAGCCGCGGATGATGCCGGCCTTCTCGGTGCCGATCGCCTCGCGGTCCTCGCCCAGCCATTCGGCGTGGTCGATGTCCACGGTGGTGATCACCGCCACGTCGGCATCGACGATGTTGACCGCATCCAGGCGGCCGCCCAGGCCCACTTCCAGCACCGCCAGGTCCAGCCCGGCGTCGGCGAACAGCTGCAGCGCAGCCAGCGTGCCGTACTCGAAATAGGTCAGCGTGGTCTCGCCACGCGCGGCCTCGACCGCACTGAACGCAGCGACCAGCGCGGCATCGTCCACGTCCTGGCCGTCGATACGCACGCGCTCGTTGTAGCGCAGCAGGTGCGGCGAGGTGTACGCGCCGACCTTCCAGCCGGCGGCACGTGCAATGGCTTCGATGAAGGCCACGGTGGAGCCCTTGCCGTTGGTGCCACCGACCACGATGGTGCGCTTGGCCGGCGCCCCCAGGCCCATCGCCGTGGCCACGGCGCGCACGCGCTCCAGGCCCATGTCGATGCTCGCCGGATGCTGGCGTTCAATGTAGTCCAGCCAGTCGGCCAGGGTGGTCGGGGTGTTCGTCACGGCAGCGGTTCCAGCAGAAGCAGTTGGTGCGAGGGGATCGATCAGAGTGCGCGGTGCTTGGCTTCGCCGAAGAACGGCGTGTGGTGCGCGCAGTCGTTCAGGCGCACCACTTCCAGGCTGTCAAGGTCGGCGCCTTCGAGCAGGTTGAGCGTGGTCGGTGCCTGGCGGAAGGTCCACAGGCGGGAGATCGGCAGGCCCAGCACCTTGCACAGGATCACGCGGTTCACCGCGTCATGGGCAACCACCAGCAGGGTGTCGTGCTCGCCGAGGCCGTCGGTGGCGCGGGCCAGGCCGCGCCAGCTGCGCTCCAGCACCAGGCGCAGCGATTCGCCGCCGGGCATCAACACGGTATCCGGCTCCTCGCGCCAGGCCTGCAGGCGCGACGGATCCTTCTCGTGGATCTCGCTGGCCAGCAGCCCTTCCCATTCGCCGTGGGCGATTTCCTGCAGTTCCGGCTCGGTCAGCAGCATGTCGGCACGGGCGGCGCCAAGCGCCAGCTGCGCGGTGCGCTGCGCGCGCGACAGCGGCGAGGCGACGGCACGGGTGATGTCGACCGAGGCCAGGCGGGCACCCAGTGCCTGGGCCTGGGCTTCGCCGATCGGCGACAGCGGGATGTCGATCTGGCCCTGATAGCGGCCTTCGGCGTTCCACGGCGTTTCACCGTGGCGGGCAAGCAGGATGCGCATGCGTGCAAGGGGTCCTGGGGGGAGGAGGTTCCCGCGTTTCGTTCACATCCTGTGAAGTGCGCGGAACACGGATGATACCTGTTCGGCGCGCCGGGTCGGGGCGGGCATGAAAAAACCCCGCGACGTGGGTCGCGGGGTTTCGGAATTCCCGGCCATCGGGTCGGGTTTGCCGGCCAGCGGCCGGCACTACCGCAACCGGTTTATTTCGCCAGGTTCAGTTCCTTCAGCAGCTGCGGCGCCGGCGCCACTTCCTGCATGATCCACTGCATGTAGCGGCTGTCGACGGCGATCATGCGGGTCATCACCGGGTCGAACACCCAGTTGGAGCTGACCGATTCCCAGTTGCCATCGAATGCCAGGCCGACCAGCTTGCCGTTGGCGTCCAGCACCGGCGAACCCGAATTGCCGCCGGTGATGTCCAGGTTGGACAGGAAGTTCACCGGCACCGAACCGATGCGCTTGTCTTCCAGGCCGCCATAACGCTTGGCCTTGACCGCATCGAGCAGCGCCTTCGGCGAATCGAACGGATCTTCACCGGTTTCCTTCGCCGCCACGCCTTCCAGGGTGGTGAACGGGGTGTACTTCACGCCGTCCTTGCCGTAGCCCATGACGTTGCCGAAGGTGATGCGCAGCGACAGGTTGGCGTCCGGGTAGACGAACTCGCCCTGGCTCTTCTTGTAGTCGGCCACGGCCTGCAGGTACAGCGGACGCGCGGTCAGCGATTCACCTTCGCGGATCTTCTTCTGCTCTTCCTGCTTCAGCAGTGCCGGCATGACAGCCACGGCGTACTGGATGGCCGGATCGCTGCTGGCTTCGAATGTGGCACGGTCGGCCTTGAACCATTTCAGGCGTGCGTCCAGGCTGCCGAGCTCGGTGCCCGACAGCTTGCCCACCAGCGCCTTGACTGCGTTGGCATCGCTACCGGCCAGCCACTTGTTCAGCACTTCATTGTCGCGCTGCGCGGCCGGCAGGGCCACGTACTGCTCCAGCCAGTAGGCCTGCAGCTGCTGGTCCATCTTCGCCACATAGCGGCGGTCCATCTGCTTGAGGCCACCTTCGATGGTGGTCAGGTCGCGTTCCTGGTAACCGGCTTCGCGCTCGGCATCCGGCTTGCTGCGCTCGATCGACAGGCGGTACAGGGTGATTGCCGCACCAACGGCCGAGGTGTTGTTGAACTGCCCGACGAACAGGTCGCGCTCGCGGGTCGCCTTGCTGGTATCCAGGTGCTTGACCAGCTGCGCGTGCGCCGCCAGGGCCGGCTTGCCGGCGGCACCCTGCTTCTTCAGCCAGGCCAGCACGGCAGCTTCTTCAGCCTGCTTCTGGCCGGCGGCGTCGATGCGCTTGAAGCCTTCCAGCTGGCCCAGGTAGTTCTTGGCCACGTTGTTCATGCTGGCGGCGGTGGCAGCGTACTTCACCTTGACGTCGGCGTCGGCCTTGCCGGCGTCGGCGATCATCTTCAGCACGGCGTTGTAGTGCTTGGCGATGGTCGGGTAGGTGAAGCTGGCGGTTTCGTTGAACTCACCGGCCAGCGCGTAGCGGTTGGTGCGGCCCGGGTAGCCGGCCACCATCACGAAGTCGTCGGCGCCCAGCGGCTGGTCGGCGAACTTCAGGAAGTGCTTGGGCTGGTATGGCACGTTGTCGGCGGCGAAGGCGGCCGGCTTGCCGTCCTTGCCGACGTAGGCGCGGTAGAACGAGAAATCGCCGGTGTGGCGCGGCCACATCCAGTTGTCGACGTCGCCGCCGAACTTGCCGACGCTGCCCGGGGGCGCGTAGACCAGGCGCACGTCCTTGATTTCCATGTTGCGGAACAGGCGATAGGTGTTGCCGCCGGAGAAGCTGTACAGGCGGCAGCGGAAGCCGGCATCGGCTTCACAGGCGGCAACCTGGGCCTTGTCGAAGGCGTCCAGCGCGCGACTGCGGGCCAGCGGGTCGTTGCCGGCGGCGGCGATGGCGGCCTTGGCCTGGGCGGTGACGTCGGTGATCTGGTCGAGCACGAACACGCGGGCGTTCGGGCCGGCGCTCAGTTCGTCCTTCAGGGTAGGCGCGTTGAAGCCGTCCTTGATCAGGTTCTTCTGCGCGGTCGAATTCAGCTGGATGGCGCCATACGCGCAGTGGTGGTTGGTGACCACCAGGCCCTGCGGCGAGACGAAGCTGGCAGTGCAGCCCCCCAGCGCAACCACCGCACCCATCGGGTCACCGGTCAGGTCGGCCAGCTGCTCCGGGGACAGCTTCAGGCCGGCCTTCTGCAGCGGCCCGGCAATTTCCGGCAACTGCTGCGGCACCCACATGCCTTCTGCGGCGTGGGCGACCTGGACCAGCCCAAGGCTGGCGACGATGGAGAATGCAAGCAGGTTCGAGCGCATGGAGCGGCCCCTGGTAGTGGAACCCTCGATTGTAGCCCGCCGCCCTGCCCCGGCCCGAACCCCGGAAGTCATGGGCCTGCTTCTTGCTCTGCGCACATCGGCCGCGCACACGGAATCGTCCAGAGGGGGCGTGGTCACCCTGCCCGGGACTGTTGGCGCCATGGATGGGCTTTTGCGTGTCCCGGCCAGGGTGACCACGCCCCCTCCCCCGGAATCAGGGAGGCGCTGCTGTTCGCAGTACGTTCGAAACGCCCGCCGGCGCACGCCTTTCGTTCCGCCACTGCACCCGCAGCGCAACATGGGAAATCCGCGCGGCACCCTATAATCCGCGCTTTCCCCCCTGATGAGTTCCACCCCGATGGCGCAGCAAACGATGAAGGCCCTGGTCAAGCGCGAAGCAGCCAAGGGCATCTGGATGGAAGAGGTTCCGGTGCCGACTCCGGGCCCCAACCAGGTGTTGATCAAGCTCGAGAAGACCGCGATCTGCGGTACCGACCTGCACATCTACCTGTGGGACGAGTGGAGCCAGCGCACGATCAAGCCGGGCCTGACCATCGGCCATGAATTTGTCGGCCGCATTGCCGAAATCGGCCCGGGCGTGACCGGCTACGAGATCGGCCAGCGCGTCTCGGCCGAAGGCCACATCGTCTGCGGCCACTGCCGCAACTGCCGCGGCGGCCGCCCGCACCTGTGCCCGAACACCGTCGGCATCGGCGTCAACGTCAATGGCGCCTTTGCCGAATACATGGTGATGCCGGCCAGCAACCTGTGGCCGATCCCGGACCAGATCCCGTCGGAGCTGGCCGCGTTCTTCGACCCGTACGGCAACGCAGCGCACTGCGCACTGGAATTCGACGTGATCGGTGAGGACGTGCTGATCACCGGCGCGGGCCCGATCGGCATCATCGCTGCCGGCATCTGCAAGCACATCGGTGCGCGCAACGTGGTGGTGACCGACGTCAACGACTTCCGCCTGAAGCTGGCCGCCGACATGGGCGCCACCCGGGTGGTCAACGTCGCCAACCAGTCGCTGAAGGACGTGATGAAGGAACTGCACATGGAGGGCTTCGATGTGGGCCTGGAAATGAGCGGCAACCCTCGTGCGTTCAACGACATGCTCGACTGCATGTACCACGGTGGCAAGATCGCCATGCTGGGCATCATGCCCAAGGGTGCCGGCTGCGACTGGGACAAGATCATCTTCAAGGGCCTGACCGTGCAGGGCATCTACGGCCGCAAGATGTACGAGACCTGGTACAAGATGACCCAGCTGGTGCTGTCCGGCTTCCCGCTCGGCAAGGTGATGACCCACCAGCTGCCGATCGACGACTTCCAGAAGGGTTTCGACCTGATGGAAGAAGGCAAGGCCGGCAAGGTGGTATTGAGCTGGAACTGATCCGCCCCACGGTAGCGCCGGGCCATGCCCGGCGTCACCGGAATGAAAAAGGCGCCCGATGGGCGCCTTTTTCGCAATGCGTGCCAGGCAAGCCTGGCACCTACCGTAACGCCTGCGGCGTTACTTGCCGACGGCCACGCTCAGCATCACCCGGCTGTGTGCCAGCTTGCCGGAGTTGTCGCGGCCATTGCCGTCGGTACCGTAGTAGCCCAGGCCGACGTTGAACAGGCCGAACTGGCGGCTGACGCCGACGTTCCAGTCGGTGTAGTCCTTGGCCAGGCCCTTCTCGAAGCTGCTGCGGCCGACATTGGCGTTGAGGGTGAAGTCACGCGGCAGGCCCCACTGGCCGCCGACACCGTAGTACCAACCGTCGGTGCCGCTGTTCCACTGGTCATTGGTGTAGGCCACGGTCAGCTTGTAGGTCTCATCCAGCGTGGTGGTGGTCACCAGCTCGTTGTAGTTCTGGTTGCTGGCACCGATGTAGGTATAGCGGTTCAGCAGCACATCGAAGTTGACGCGCGGGGTGACGTCCACGCCGTAACCGATCTGGTAGTCGACCTCGGTGTTCGGGTCGCCCGGACCAAAGTCCACGCCCGACCCCCAGACACCGGCATACAGGCCTACCGGCGAGGTGTAGGTGAAACCGGCCTGCAGGGTCGGCTTTTCGTCGGTCTGCGAGACACCACGGAACAGGTAGTCCGACACGGCGGTGACGTTCCAGCTGTACGGCGATTCGTTTTCCTGGGCACTGGCGGCGAACGGGGCAGCCAGGGTCAAGGCAGCGGCAATGGCGAGGCAGGCACGGGCGTGCTTCATGAGCGTCTCCGGTGGGGGCGGTGGCGTGGAAGGCCGAGGGCGGGCGTATCGGCCGGAACGGGACAGCTCCGGTTCACGAATTTTTAACCACTTTGCTATTGCGATGCAACATGTGCCGGCCGTGGCGATGCCCCGCCCGGGCCGGTCGGCAAGCGGCGATGCCCGGTAGAATCAGCGGTTTCCCGTTCAGAGCCGTGCCCACGCCATGACCGACGCCTCCTCCGCCCTGACCCGCCACTACGCCGAGGAACTGGACGCCATCCGCGCCCAGGGCCTGTTCAAGTCCGAGCGGATCATCACCAGCCCGCAGTCGGCCGAGATCACCCTCGACGACGGCCGCAAGGTGCTGAATTTCTGTGCCAACAACTACCTGGGACTGGCCGACCATCCGGACCTGATCCAGGCCGCCAAGGACGCACTCGATACCCACGGCTTCGGCATGGCCTCGGTGCGCTTCATCTGCGGCACGCAGGACCTGCACAAGCAGCTGGAAAAGCAGATCGCCGACTTCTTCGGCAAGCAGGACACCATCCTGTACGCGGCCTGCTTCGACGCCAACGGCGGCCTGTTCGAGCCGCTGCTTGGCGAGAACGACGCGATCATTTCCGATGCACTGAACCATGCTTCGATCATCGACGGCGTGCGCCTGTGCAAGGCCAAGCGCTTCCGCTACGCCAACTGTGACATGGCCGATCTGGAAGCCCAGCTGCAGGCCGCCGATGCCGCCGGCTGCAAGACCAAGCTGATCACCACCGACGGCGTTTTCTCGATGGATGGCTTCATCGCGCCGCTGGACGAGATCACCGCGCTGGCAAAGAAGTACAACGCCCTGGTGCACATCGACGAATGCCACGCCACCGGCTTCCTTGGCGCCACCGGCCGCGGCTCGGCCGAAGTGAAGGGGGTGCTGGAGAAGATCGACATCATCACCGGCACTCTGGGCAAGGCCATGGGCGGCGCACTGGGCGGCTTCACCTGCGCCAGCGCCGAGGTGATCGAACTGCTGCGCCAGCGCTCGCGCCCGTACCTGTTCTCCAACTCGCTGCCGCCGCACGTGGTGGCCGCCGGCATCAAGGCGTTCGAAATGCTGGCTGCCGCTGACGACCTGCGCAGCACCCTGGCCGAGAACACCGCCTACTTCCGCGAGAAGATGACCGCCGCCGGTTTCGACGTGAAGCCGGGCGTGCATCCGATCAGCCCGGTGATGCTGTATGACGCACCGTTGGCGCAGAAGTTCGCCGAGCGCCTGCTGGAAGAAGGCATCTACGCGATCGGCTTCTTCTTCCCGGTGGTGCCCAAGGGCCAGGCCCGCATCCGTACCCAGATCAGCGCCGCGCACAGCCGCGAGCACCTGGACCGGGCGATTGATGCGTTCACCCGCATCGGTGTCGAACTGGGCGTGGTCAAGGGATGATCCCAGCGGTCAAAGCGTGCCGACCAAGGTCGGCACCTACCGCAGCTTGATGGCGTGCCGACCGAGGTCGGCACCCACTGGCGTCACTTCTTTTTCTTCTTGCCCTTCGGCTCTTCCTTGCTGGCCACCACTACCGGCTTGGCGGCAGCGTCCTGGCCATTGCCCTTGGCAACGCGGATGCCGTTGGCCTTCATCCAGGCATCGAACTCATCGGCGGTCATCTTCTTGTCGCCGTTGCTCATCAGGAAGCGGTAACTGCCGCGACCATCCAGCTCCGGGGTCTTCACTTCCACCACCGGGGTCTCGGCAGGCGTTTCCGCCTTGGCCACCTTCTTGTGGCCGCCGCAGGCGGCCAGCAGCACCATCGGCAGCAGCAGGCCTGCACAGCGCAGGGTTTGATTGAGGGTCAGGTGGTACATGGCAGGCTCCGTTCGGGAATGTCGACAGCCAGGCGCCCCCTACGCCTGGAACGGCGGCCGGCAACTGCCGGCCACGGGCGATGATCAGCCCGGTGCAGCGGCCCCCAGCCGCTGCTGGTCGCTGACCTGCAGAACCCGCCACTGGCCCTTGCCGAGATCGCCGAGCACCAGCCCACCGATCGCGACCCGGACCAGGCGCAGCACCTGCAGGTCGAAGGCCGCCAACAGGCGGCGGATATGGCGGTTGCGGCCCTCGTCGAGGACCACCTCCAGCCATGCGGTCTTGTCGCCACTGCGCAGTACGCGCACGGCACGGGCGGCGAGGAGCTCGCCCGCGTCTTCGACACCGGCGCGCAGCGCGGCCAGAGTGTCCTCATCGGGCAGACGATCCACCTGCACGTGATAGGTCTTCTGCGGGCCGGTCTCCGGATCGGTCAGGTGCGCCGCCCACTGCGGATCATTGCTGAACAACAGCAAGCCTTCGCTGGCCTTGTCCAGGCGCCCGACCGGCGCGATCCACGGCAGGCCGGCACCATCGAAGCAGCGATACACGGTGTCGCGACCACGCTCGTCCTGCGCCGTGGTGACCACCCCGCGCGGCTTGTTGAGCATCAGGTACAGGCGCTGCGGCGCCCCCATCGGCTGGCCGTCGACCTCGATCGGCGGGGGCGGACTGGCAATCGGGAACTCGGGATCACGAACGATGCGGCCGGACACGCGTACGCGGCCCTCGGCAATCCAGCGCGCAGCCTCGCTGCGCGAGCACACACCCGCCTTGGACAGCACCCGCGCCAGGCCATGGCGCACGCCACTGGAGACATTCGGAGTCGCACGCCCACGCGATGCGCGGGAGCGGGCGGCGGGGGCGGCAGGTGGGCGGCGCGTGCGCAAGCCTCTGCTCCCCGCGGCGCTTACTTCTTGTCGACCGGCTTGGTCTCAGCCGGTGCTTCGGCCGGGGCCGGAGTGGCGGCCGGAGCCGGACGCGCCTTGACCACGCGAACGCCGCGCGCCTTCATCCAGGCGTCGAACTCTTCGGCGGTCATGCGCTTGCCGTTCTGGCTCATGTCGAAGCGCCAGGGCGTGTTGTCGAATTCGGTCTGCGGCTTGTAGGCCGCCGGATCGTTCGGCTTCACCGCCGGTGCGCTCGGAATGGCCTTGGCGATGTTCTGGCAGCCGTCGATGCGCAGGCGCTGCAGCACCTGGTCCAGCGACTGCGACGGATCGTAGTTGCTGCTCAGCACACCGGCCGGCATGCCCAGCTGGTTGCCACGGATGTACAGCTCGTCGGCCACTGGCGCGATGGTCGTGGCCGGCAACGGCAGCGGCGAGGCGCTGGTGTTGACCGAGCAATCGACCGCAGCGTGGGCGGCGGGAACCAGGGCCAGCGCCAGGACGGCGGCCGATGCAGAGCGCAGCATGAGGGGCATCCACGGAAGGAAGTGACGCGGCGAGTTTAGCAATGCCTCGTCAGCTTTCAAGCGCCACTTTCAATGAATACGACAACTTATTGGTTTTACGGACAAAAGACCGACGAACGGTTGCCTTGCCGCGTCACAGGCGAGCGTCCTGCCCGCAGAAACAACAAGACCCGGCCGAAGCCGGGTCCTGCTGTGTCCTACGGGCAGAGCGTCAGAACTTAGTTCTGGACGTTCAGCTCGGTACGACGGTTCTTGGCGCGACCTTCCGGGTTGTCCGAACCATCCGGGTTGGTGTTCGGAGCAATCGGACGGCTCTCGCCGTAGCCGATCGGGCCGACCAGGCGACCGGCGTCAACGCCGTTCTTGGTCAGGTAGTTGTACACGGCGGTAGCACGACGCTCCGACAGCTTCTGGTTGTAAGCGTCGGTACCCTTCGAGTCGGTGTGACCGGCAACTTCAACGCGCAGATCCGGGTAACGCTTCAGGATCTCGGTGGCTTCGCTCAGGATCGCCACGGCGTCCGGACGCAGGTTCGACTTGTCGAAGTCGAAGTTGACGCCCTTCAGGTCGATGGAGACCGGAACCGGGCAACCGTCCGGACCGATGGTCTGACCCGGCTGCGAGTTCGGGCACTTGTCGTCGCAGTTGTTGACGCCGTCACCGTCGTCGTCCAGGTCGGCGCAGCTCGGGGCAACCGGAGCCGGAGCCGGAGCAGCCGCGACCGGAGCCGGGCCCAGCGGGATCACGACGCCGACCGAAGCCAGCACGTCGCCGAACCAGCTTTCGTCACGTGCGGCGATGCTCTGGTCGTCGAAGTCAGCGCGGTAGGCCACTTCGGCGCGGACAGCAACACGCTTCTCGAAGGTGGTCTGCAGGCCGACGCCCAGCTTGGCAGCAACATTGCCGTCCTTACGCTGGCGCGGGCCGTTGTTGTCGAGCGCAGCGTACTCTTCTTCCGACTTCTGGTAGCCCAGGCCACCGACGATGTACGGGTTCCAGCCGCGGCCTTCCTTGATGAAGTGGCGACGCAGGTCCAGCGAGACGCCGTACTGCGACCAGTTCAGGTCCTGGTTGCTGTCGAAGTTCGGGTTCTGGTAGTTCAGCTCACCGTCCAGCGACCAGTTCGGGCTGATGAACTTACCCAGGCCCAGGGTCACGAACGGAGCGTCATTGGTCAGACGGTCGCTGTCCTGGAAGTTGAAGCCGGCCGAACCGGTCAGGTACCAGCGGTCATCGAACTCCTGCGCAGAAGCTGCCTGGGCGAAAGCCAGGCCGCCCAGCAGCGCGGCAGTAAGGATCTTCTTGTTCATTGAGTACAGCTCCTATTTCGGGGGTATGAAACCGGTAGAGGCATGGGCCAGCACTAGTGCGTCGATGTTCGACAGCCGATTCAGCACGCCACCGCCGCGAACATTATGCTCAGGCGGGTGAAGGCCATGTTAACAGTCCCGTAACATGTGAAGTGTTGCGCCCGACCGTCCACCGGTCCGACGTTGAAACCCTATACAGGATGATGAAAATCCGCAAGACCCACACGCTGCAAGGGTTTGACGGGGTTTAGGTGCGAGAAGCGACATATTGCGCAACGTGCTGCATCACACGGTTCAGCGCGTCTGAGGAAACGTGAGGAACCTTATGATGGGATCACGAACCCAGCCGGAGCCGTGATGAAAGCCGTCGCCCTGAGTCGTGAATACGCGCCCGCCCTGCGTGATGTCCTCCTGCCACCGCCGCTGCCTCCTCGCGGCCGCGATCTGCTGGTGCGGATCGAAGCGGTTTCGGTCAACCCCGTCGATGGCAAGCAGCGGGCCGCCACCGATCCGGCCACCCTTGAGGTTCCCCGGGTGCTCGGCTGGGACGCAGCCGGCGTGGTCGAAGCCATCGGTGACGAGGCCAGCCTGTTCGCCTCCGGTGACGAGGTCTACTTCGCCGGTGACGTGACCCGACCGGGCTGCAACGCCCAGTACCAGTGGGTTGATGAGCGCCTGGTCGCCCGCAAGCCGACCACGCTCGATTTCGCTGAAGCGGCCGCGCTGCCGCTGACCACTCTCACAGCCTGGGAACTGCTGTTCCAGCGCATGCCGCTGCAGCTCGATGGCCGCCGCCACGTGGGCCAGCACCTGCTGGTGATCGGCGGCGCCGGCGGCGTCGGCTCGATGGCGATCCAGCTGGCGCGCCATGCCGGTTTCGAGGTGATCGCCACCGCCTCGCGCGAGGCCTCGATCGACTGGTGCCGACAGATGGGGGCCGCGCATGTGATCGACCATCGGCAGCCACTGCAGCCCCAGTTGCAGGCGCTGGGCATCGATGCGGTGCAGGTCGCGCTCAATCTGGCCGACACCGACCACTACTGGGATGAACTGGGCCAGCTGCTGGCACCGCAGGGCCACGTCGGCCTGATCGTCGAGCCGCGGGGTGCACTGCGCATCGGCGATCCCTACAAGGCCAAATGCATCGGCATCCACTGGGAATTCATGTTCGCGCGTTCGCGCTTCGCCACCGCCGACTGCATCGAACAGCACCGCATCCTCAGCCGTGCGGCCAGCATGATCGATGCCGGCCAGCTGCGCGGTACGCTCAATGAGACGCTGGGCACGATCAATGCGGCCAACCTGGACATCGCGCATCAGCGCCTGGCCAGCGGGCGCACGGTGGGCAAGCTGGCGCTGGTCGGCTGGGACGACTGACGCCGCGGTGCGGAGCCGATCAGGGGCTCGGCTCTACACCACAGCCTCTACGCGGGATCGACGCTACCTGTAGCGGCGGATTGGCCGGCATCTGTATCTATGGATGGTGCAGAAACGGCGATACGGTGGAAACAGATCCCCGCCCCCCGGACCGCCATGCCCACCGCCCTGCCCTTGCGCCTGCTGCAATTGATCACCGGCCTGTTCCTGTACGGCTTCGGCGCCTCGCTGATGATCCGCGCCGCCATCGGCGTGGCACCCTGGGATGTGCTGTCGCAGGGCATCGCCGCGCAGACGCCGCTGTCATTCGGCCTGGCAACCAATGCCATCGGTGCATTGGTGCTCCTGCTGTGGTGGCCCCTGCGGCAGAAGCCGGGCCTCGGCACCGTGCTCAACGTGATGCTGATCGGCCCCTCCGCACAGTTCGGGCTGTGGCTGCTGCCGCCGGCCGTCGGCCTTGGCTGGCAGGTGGCGATGTTCTGTGCCGGCATGCTGCTGGTGGCGCTGGCCACCGGCCTGTACATCGGTGCCCGCCTTGGCCCGGGGCCACGCGATGGCCTGATGACCGGTCTGCATGCCCGTACCGGCTGGCCGATCTGGAAGGTGCGCAGCCTGATCGAAGGCAGCGTACTGCTGCTGGGCTGGTGCCTGGGCGGCAATGTCGGCCTCGGCACCCTCGCCTTCGCCCTGCTGATCGGGCCGCTGTGCGGAGTGACGCTGGGCTGGTTCGGGATCGGTCGGCCTGCTCCGGTAGTGCCGGCCGCTGGCCGGCAACCGCAATCGCCCTGAGTTGACCGCAATGCCGGCCAGCGGCCGGCACTACCGCCCCCGCAGTTCGGGGGCAGCGCCGCAGGCGCGGGGGTTGGAGGCCGGTGAGTGGGGCCCGCGATTCGCGCAGCGAAACGCGGGAGCGACAGCACGCATGTGCCGAGCGCACCCGGCCAGCGGCCGGCACTACCAAACCGTCAGACAGCGGCCAGCCCTCCCAAAGAAGCGGCCCTTGCCCCGGCCGCCGTTTCGCGGCACGCTTCGCGCTTCCGTACGCAAGCGTATCGACCATGTCGCCAGCCAACGAAAGCGCCTATCCCCACCTGTTCGCCCCGCTGGATCTGGGCTTCACCCAGCTGCGCAACCGCGTCCTGATGGGTTCGATGCACACCGGCCTGGAAGATCGCGCCCGCGACTTCCCACGGCTGGCGGCCTACTTCGCCGAGCGCGCCGAGGGCGGCGTCGGCCTGATCGTCACCGGCGGCTTCGCGCCCAATGTGGTCGGTTGGCTGAAGCCATTCGGTGGCAAGCTGTCCTGGCCCTGGGAAGTGCGGCCGCACCGCCAGCTCACCGCCGCCGCGCACCAGCACGGCGCGAAGATCTGCCTGCAGTTGCTGCATGCCGGCCGCTATGCCTACCACCCGTTGTCGGTGGCACCGTCGAAGCTGAAGGCACCGATCAACCCGTTCACCCCGCGCGCATTGTCGGCCAGCGGCGTAGAGCGCCATATCGCCGACTACGCTCGCAGCGCGAAGCTGGCCCGCGAGGCCGGCTACGACGGCGTGGAAGTGATGGGCTCGGAGGGCTACCTCATCAACGAGTTCATCGCCCCGCGCACCAACAAGCGCGCCGATGCCTGGGGCGGCGACGCGCGCCAGCGCATGCGCTTCGCGGTCGAGATCGTGCGCCGCATCCGCGAGGCCTGTGGCCCGGACTTCATCATCATCTACCGCCTGTCACTGGTGGATCTGGTCGACGACGGCAGCGACTGGGACGAGATCGTTCAACAGGCGCAGGCGATCGAGGCGGCTGGCGCAACGATCATCAATTCCGGCATCGGCTGGCACGAAGCGCGCATTCCGACCATCGCCACCTCGGTGCCGCGCGCGGCCTTTGCCGGCGTCACCGCCAAGCTCAAGCCGCATGTGAAGGTACCGCTGGTGGCGACCAACCGCATCAACATGCCCGACGTTGCCGAACGCATCCTGGCCGGTGGCGGCGCCGACATGGTGTCGCTGGCACGCCCGCTGCTGGCCGACCCGCAGTGGCCGAACAAGGCCCGTGCCGGCCGCGCGGAGGCGATCAACACCTGCATCGCCTGCAACCAGGCCTGCCTGGACCACGTGTTCGAGAACAAGCTGGCCAGCTGCCTGGTCAATCCGCGCGCCGCCCACGAGACCGAGCTGGTCTATCGTCCCACTGCTACGCCGAAGAAGGTTGCGGTGGTCGGCGCCGGCCCCGCCGGCCTGGCCTGCGCCACTGTCGCTGCCCAACGTGGCCACCAGGTCACCCTGTTCGATGCCAATGATGAGATCGGCGGCCAGTTCAACGTGGCCAAGCGCATCCCCGGCAAGGAAGAGTTCCACGAGACCCTGCGCTACTTCCGCCACGCGCTGCAGGAGACCGGCGTACAGCTGCGCCTGGGCACCCGCGTCGACGCTTCCCAACTGGCTGGCTTCGACGAGGTGGTGCTGGCCACCGGCATCACCCCGCGCAAGGTCGATTTCCCCGGTGCCGATCACGCCAAGGTGGTGAGCTACCTGGACGTGCTGCTGGGACGGGTCGAAGTGGGCGCCAATGCGGCGATCATCGGCGCCGGCGGCATCGGCTTCGATGTCGGCGAATTCCTCAGCCACGCCGGTGAATCCCCCTCGCTGGATCCGCAGCGCTGGATGGCCGAATGGGGCGTGGACCCCAGCTTCGAGGCACGCGGCTCGCTGGGTCGGCCCGAGGTCGAGCCGTCACCGCGGCGCTTGTGGCTGCTGCAGCGCAGCCCGGGCAAGCCGGGCGCGCGGCTGGGCAAGACCACCGGCTGGATCCATCGCGCCACGCTGAAGGCCAAGGGCGTGCGCATGCTCGGTGGCGTCGAGTACCTAGGGGTGGACGACGAGGGCCTGCGCATCCGCGTGGACGGCAGCGAACAGCTGCTGCCGGTCGACCATGTGGTGATCTGCGCCGGGCAGGAACCGAACCGCACGCTGCAGGCCGAACTGCAGGCGGCCGGCATCAACGCGCAGCTGATCGGCGGTGCCGACGTGGCCGCCGAACTCGATGCGAAACGCGCCATCGACCAGGGCAGCCGGGTCGCCGCCGCGCTCTGATGAGCGCCTGAATGGGGGACGGAATGTGATTTCCGTCACCCCGGTTGAACCTGAATGTCAAGCCGAGCGGTTCACGATGCGTTCGGCTATGCCCCCCTACCTTGCGCCATCTTTCCGCTCACCAGCCAGTTTCCGGTGAGCCGGCGCAGTCCCCACGATCGGTACTGATCGTTTCTTTTGGGGCTGCCCACGGGGCGGCCCCGATGGCCGCCTCCCCATGACGCCAAGTCGTCCCCCACCTCCTGTCGCCCCGCGGCCGGAACCGGAGGGTGCGGCCCATACGGAGCAAGGAGTTATATGAAACTGGCCTGGATTCTCTGGCTGTCGCAGTTGTTGCCTCAGCCGGCCGCTGATTCACTGTGTTTGAGCACCACCGTCTACCTGGAAGCCCGCGACCAGACCCTGCGCGGCCAGCAGGCTGTTGCCGAGGTCGCCCTGCGCCGTCTCGACAGTGGCCTGTGGGGCGACTCGATGTGCCAGGTGGTCACCGCGCGCAAGCAGTTCGCACCGACCATCGTCTCCCCCGGCACCCAGCTGGGCAATGACGCGGCGTGGAGCGAAGCGATGAACGTGGCTTTCGACGCCGAGCGCAACTGGGCGCTGCCGGCCGGCGAACGCCGCGAGATCGTGCCCGGTGCCAGCCACTTCGCCGCGCTGTCCATCGCCAGCCCGAACTGGCGCAACGCCTACCAGGTGGCGACCATCGGCGATCACACCTTCTACAAGGTGCAGAACCTCAAGCCGCGGCAATCGTAACGATCCGTGCTGGCGGCAGCGTTGCCGGCCGCCGCCGGGCTCTGGGATAGTGGGCGTTTCCCGCCCGCATCACCTGGAGTTCCCATGAAGCTGTACAGCAAGCCCGGTGCCTGTTCCACCGCCGACCACATCGCCCTGCAGTGGACCGGCCAGCCGTTCGAGGTTGAACTGCTGAACAAGGACACCCTGAAGGGTCCGGAATTCCTGAAGATCAATCCGGCCGGTGCCGTTCCCGCACTGGTCGACGGCGACTTCGTGCTGCTGCAGAACGCCGCGATCATGGGCTACATCGCCGACAGCTTCCCGCAGGCCGGCCTCGCCGGTGATGGCAGCCCGCGCCAGCGCGCCGAAGCCACCCGCTGGCTGGCCTTCGTCAATTCCGACGTGCACCCGGCCTTCTCGCCGCTGTTCGCGCCGGGCAAGTTCATCGCCGACGAGAGCCAGTACGACGCGATCCGCGCCGCCGCGCACAAGCGCCTGCGTGGCCTGTTCGAGACCGCTGACAAGCAGCTGGCCGACAAGCCCTGGCTGGCCGGCTTCCGCAGCTTCGCCGACCCGTACTTCTACATCACCCTGCGCTGGGCCGCCGGTACCAAGGTTGATCTGTCCGGCCTGGACAACCTGGCCGCCTACAAGGCACGCATGGACGCCGATGCCGGCGTGCAGGCCGCGCTGAAGGCCGAAGGCCTGGCCTGACCTTGGTCAGGGGTCAGAGCCGTTCGCGTGGCGAACGGATCTGACCCCATCGGCTACCAGGCGGCTCCGCCCCCCCTCGATTTCATTGGCGCGATCAGCCGATCTGGCGGATCACTTCCCCCTTGGCATCGCGCAGGTAGGTCGGCACCACCTCGATACGCAACCTTCCTGCCAGCGGGTAGACCCCGCGCTCGGCGTGCACCCCTGCCAGGGCCTGCAGGCCCGCCTCGTCCAGTGACCAGCGCGCGCTGTCGGCGGATACGTCCGCCACTTCACCGCCCCCGTCCGAGATGAACTCCCACTGCCGCTCGCGGCTGACCAGTTCCAGCGATCTGCCGTGGCGCAGGCGCAGCGGCAGCAGTTCGCACACGCTCGCCACCTGGCCGGCGCCAAGCACCAGCGTGGTCATGCCCGCCTCCTGGCGCCAGTCCAGTGTCTCGATGAACAACATGCCGGTGCTGGAGCCTTCGCGCTCGCTGCCGGCCCGCACCTCTGCCGCCAGCGCAGGGTCCTCCAGCAGGTTGCCGCGGTGCAGGTCGCTGACCCACAGCGGCATTGCCGGCTGCAGCGCCTGCAGCACGCCGCGCGTAGACCAGCGCTTGACTGCCTCCATTTCCTCATCGGTCAATCCGACCAGCTGCAGGAACTGCAGGTGGCCATTGGCGGTGTCGCGTGCCGGCAACTGCGGGTCGGCAATGAAGGCCAGGTGGCACAACCGCGTGTCGGTCTCCAGTGCGATCGGGCCGTTGGCATTCAGATGGTGGCCATCCTCGAACACGTTGCCGCTGCCGAACACATAGCGCGCCAGGTTCTGCAGCAGGTTCATCGGCCACACCGGCGGCGTGCTGTCGGCGTTCTCAGCGGCTTCGGCAGCGAGACGGAACGTCAGCTCGAAACCATAGCCGCTGGCGGCAGCATCACTGCTCTCCTTGGCATACAGCTCGGAGAAACCGTAGGTGATGTAGTGCCAATGCGGAACCGGCGCATCCGCCCAGTACACGCTGATGCCATCCAGCGGATCCTGGCCGCCGAGCGTGTAGGGAAGCGCGGTGCCGTAGTGTCGCGGCTCCTGCCCGGCATACAGCGGCGAAAGCGCCGCATTGATCGCGTCCCAGCCGGGGGTGTCGGTGTCATCGTGGTCGTCCTGCACGCGGGACTCCTTGTGGGGAAGTGAACCGATCACTTTACGCGGTGGCTCAGGCCTGCACGACCTCTTTGCCAGCGTTTACTACGGCGGACTGGGTTTCCTGCCACCAGCGCTGGGCCAGCGCCGGGCTGCGCGCCTTGCCCACCGCCGCCAGCAGTTCCGGGCAAAGGCGTTCCAACGCCAGCGCATCGGTGCAGCGTTCGATCTTCAACTGCATGAAGTAGCCCTTCAGCCCCAGATGGCGCCGCACCGCCTCGCTCATCGCGTCGTACAACTGCTGGTACAGCGCCGGGTCCTGTTCGCGGCCGGTGCTGATGCCACGCGTCGGAGCGGCCTCTACGCTCCCGCCGATCACCTCGATCAGTCCCTGTGCGGCCAGCTGCTCCAGTGCATCCGGAGGTGCGCGCAGGCCATCGAACAAGCCGCGCAGTTCGGTGTCATCGCGATGGCCATCGACCATCAGCAGGATTGAACGCAGTGCCGCCGGCAGGCGCCGGCCACGGTCTTCGATTTCCTGACGGCCAGCAGCCGTCTTGGCGTGCAGCAATGCCATTGCATCCCCCTCCCTTGATGCGCCATGCCGGCGCACCCTCACGGGCACGCCCCCCTGTGTGCCACCCCTGGGCGGCGCGCGCATTCCCCGGCGCGCACCGCGTGTTGCAGGTCGATGACAGGGCGAGCTTAGCGCAAGTGCAGCGGGTAGTGCCGGCCGCTGGCCGGCAACCTCGGGATTGATGGGGGGCCGGCCAGCGGCCGGCACCACCGGATCAACGGCCCAGCGCGCGGCGGATCTCCTCCAGCGCGCTGGGGTCGTCCAGCGTCGACAGGTCGCCCGGGTCACGCTGCTCGGCCAACGCCTGCAACGAGCGCCGCAGCAGCTTGCCCGAACGGGTCTTGGGCAGCGCGTTGACCACGTGCACATGCGCCGGGCGCGCGACCGCACCAAGCGAAGTCGTCACCGTCGCCATCATCTCGGCCACCACCGGCGCCGGATCCTCGCCTTCAAGCCCCTGCTTGAGGGTGACGAACACCAGCGGCACCTGCCCCTTCAGCTCGTCCTTGACCCCGATCACGGCAGCCTCGGCCACGCGCGGATGGCTGGAGATGGCCTCCTCGATCTCGCGCGTGCCCAGACGATGCCCGGCCACGTTGATCACATCGTCGGTACGGCCGAGGATGAAGGTATAGCCATCGTCATCGCGGATCGCCCAGTCCAGCGAGCTGTACAGCAGTTCCTTGAAGTGGCTGAAGTAGCTCTGCAGGAAACGGCTGTCGTCGTTCCACACCGTGCTCATGCAACCCGGCGGCAAGGGCGGCGACACCACCAGCACGCCCTTCTGCCCCGGCGCCACTTCCTCGCCGGTGTTCTCGTCGATCACCTTCATCCGGTAGCCGAGATTGGGGAAGCCCGGTGAACCGAAGCGCACCGGCTTCATCTCCAGGCCCGGCAGCAGGGTCAGTGCCGGCCAGCCGGTTTCGGTCTGCCAGTAGTTGTCGATGATCGGCTTGCCCAGCGCTTCGCTGATCCAGTGCGCGGTGGGTTCGTCCAGCGGCTCTCCGGCCAGGAACAGATACTTCAGGGCGCGCAGGTCGTGGCGATGGATGAAGTCCGCGTCATGCTTCTTCAGCACGCGGATGGCGGTGGGTGAGGAGAACATGGTGCGCACGTTGTACTGTTCGCACAGCGCCCACCAGATACCCGGGTCCGGATTCGTCGGCAGCCCCTCGTACAGCAACGAGGTGCAGCCACCGATCAGCGGGCCGTACACGTTGTACGAGTGGCCTACCGCCCAGCCGACGTCGGAAGTGGAGAACATCACCTGGCCCGGCTTGCAGTCGAACACGGTCTCCATCGACTGCGCCATCGCCACCGCGTAACCACCGACATCGCGCTGCACGCCCTTCGGCTTGCCGGTAGTACCGGAGGTGTACAGCAGGTAGCTCGGCTCGCTCGCTTCCAGCCACTGTACCGGCACATCGACCTCACCAACCTGTGCACGCAGCGCGGCGTAGTCCACGTCGCGACCCGGCACGCGGGGTTCGGCGGCATCCAGCCCGCGCGACACGATCAGCACGTGCGGTGGCGGCGACGCCGCTTCGGCGCAGGCCGCGTCGACCATCGGCTTGTACGGAATCAGCTTGCCACCGCGCATGCCGGCGTCCGCTGCGATCAGCAACTTCGGCTTCGCATCGTCGATGCGCAGCGCCAGGTTGTGCGCGGCGAAGCCACCGAACACCACCGAGTGCACCGCACCGATGCGCGCGCAGGCCAGCATCGCGAACACGGCTTCGGCCATGTTCGGCATGTATATCACCACGCGGTCACCGTGGCCGACGCCGAGATGCTTGAGCACGGCGGCGAAGTCGTTCACTTCGCGATACAGCTGGCGATAGGTGATCTCGCGGGTGCTGTTGGTTTCGGTGGAAATCGCAACCAGCGCGAGCTGGTCGGCGCGCGTTGCCAGGTGGCGGTCGACGGCGTTGTAGCAGAGATTGGTTTCGCCGCCGACGAACCAGCGCCGGAACGGCGGGTTGCTGTAGTCGAGCACCTGCTGCGGCGGTTTGTGCCAATGGATGCGCTTGGCTTCCTCGCCCCAGAAGGCCTCCGGCTCGTCGATCGAGCGACGGTAGGTTTCCTCGTAGTTCATGACGCAGCCCTCCCAGACAAAGTCATGGGTTCGAGGATAGTCCGGCGCTGGCGCGCGGGCCGCCCTACCTTGGTAGGGGGTGGGTTTGTTCTGCAGGGCTTTGCAGCCCTGCACCCGCAGAAGCCGAAGCCAAAGCCAAAGCAACAGCAGAAGCTGGCTTACTGGGGGATGGCGGGGTGGATCCGGTGGCGGGAGACGCCGTTAACCCGACCATGGGGGCTTGGCCGCGGCATCCATGCCGCGGACACTCCCGCCACCGGACCCACCCCGCCTTCGACAGTTTCCTGCCATCTGTCGGAACGGCGGATTGCGCTGGTAGGTGTCGACCTTGGTCGACACGGTAAATCCACGCCATGCGTGGATGATTCATTCGATATCTGACAGAAAAATCGTGTCGACCAAGGCCGACACCTACCAACAGCTGCGCGGAACAACGGCCACCGTTACCAACAGCCGAGTGAACCTGTCGAAGGTGGGGCGGTGT
>NZ_KV791460.1:0-27586 GCF_001807895.1 Stenotrophomonas sp. HMSC10F07 | reverse complement strand
CCAACCCACGGATAGCCCGCTTTTGACGTTGACGTTGACGTTGATTCTGCAGGTGCAGGGCTGCAAGCCCTGCCGAATCCCTAGAACGGAGTCGCGGACTCGAACGCGAGCGCTTCGCCCGTCGCCGGATGGGTGAGCCGGAGGCTGCGCGCATGCAGGTGCACGCGTGGCGCCGGTGCGGCGTCGTACAGCACGTCACCAACGATGGGATGGCCGAGACTGGCCATGTGCAGGCGCAACTGATGGCTGCGGCCAGTGATCGGCTCCAGCGCCACGCGCGTACGCTGCGCTTCAACATCACGCGCCAGCACGCGCCAACGCGTCAGCGCCGGCTTGCCGCGCTCATGGTCGATCATCTGCTTCGGCCGGTTCGGCCAGTCCACGATCAGCGGCAGATCCACGTCGCCGGCATCGCCTTCAAGCAGCCCCTCGACGACCGCTTCATAGCGCTTGCCAACCCGGCGCTGCTCGAACTGCATCGACAACGCCGCCTGCATGTCCTTGCCACGCGCATGCAGCAGCAGCCCGGAAGTTACCTGGTCCAGGCGGTGCACGGTCAACGCATCCGGGTACAGCGCCTGCAGGCGCGCGACGACGCAGTCCTGGTTCTCGGCGCTGCGGCCGGGCACGGACAGCAGGCCGGGGGGCTTTTCAGCCACCAGCAGCGCGTCGTCGATGTAGTGCAGATGGATCATCCGGCTCTGTATCCGTCCAAACAGAAACGGGGAAGCCGAAGCTTCCCCGCTTTCTGCGTACCGACCGGAGCCGGTACCGCCTGCATCAGCCCAGCAGGTGGGCGACGCCGGCGCGCTCTTCTTCCAGCTCGGCCAGGGTCTTGTCGATGTACTTCTGGCTGAAGTCGTCGATCGGCAGATCCTTGACCAGGGTGTACTTGCCGTTCTCGGTGGTCACCGCGAAACCGAAGATCACGCCTTCCGGAATGCCGTAGGAACCGTCGGACGGCACGCCCATCGTGACCCACTTGCCGTTGCTGCCCAGCACCCAGTCACGCACGTGGTCGATGGCGGCATTGGCGGCCGAAGCGGCCGAGGACGAGCCACGGGCTTCGATGATCGCCGCGCCGCGCTTGCCGACGGTCGGGATGAACGTGTTGGCGTTCCACTCCTGGTCGTTGATCGCATCGGCGATCGAGGCGCCGTCGGCGGTGGCGAAACGGTAGTCCGGGTACATGGTCGGGCTGTGGTTGCCCCACACGACCAGCTTCTCCATGCCGCCGACCGGCTTGCCGAGCTTGGCCGACAGCTGGCTCAGCGCGCGGTTGTGGTCCAGGCGCAGCATGGCGGTGAAGTTTTCCGGCTTCAGGTCCGGGGCCGACTTCATCGCGATGTAGGCGTTGGTGTTGGCCGGGTTGCCGACCACCAGCACCTTCACGTCGCGGCTGGCGACCTTGTTCAGCGCCGCGCCCTGGGCGGTGAAGATCTTGGCGTTTTCCAGCAGCAGGTCCTTGCGCTCCATGCCCGGGCCACGCGGACGTGCGCCGACCAGCAGAGCGATGTCGGCGTCCTTGAACGCGACTTCGGCGTCATCGGTGCCAACCATGCCGGCCAGCAGCGGGAACGCGCAGTCTTCCAGCTCCATCATCACGCCCTTCAGGGCGGCCTGGGCCTTGTCGACCGGCAGTTCCAGCAGCTGCAGGATGACCGGCTGGTCCTTGCCCAGCATTTCGCCGGAGGCGATGCGGAACAGCAGGGCATAACCGATCTGGCCGGCGGCGCCGGTCACGGCAACACGAACGGGTGCTTTCATGGGGGTTTCCTCTTGCTTGCAAGCGTTTGATGGGACGCCGCGGGCATGGCCACGCAGGCCGGGCAGGCGGCGGGGAACAGGGAAACGGCCACCCGTGGGTGGCCGTTTCGAAGGGGGTCAGGCGGCGAGGTGCTTGTTCCACTCCGCGACGCGGTCGGCCTGGGCGGCCAGCACGGCGTCGACGTCGCCTTCAAGGGTGATCGAATGGATCACGTCGCCCTGCTTGACCGAATCGACGATGGCCTGGCCTTCCAGGACCTTGCCGAAGACGGTGTGGCGGCCGTCCAGCCAATCGGTCTTGATGTGGGTGATGAAGAACTGGCTGCCGTTGGTGTTCGGGCCGGCGTTGGCCATCGACAGCGAGCCGACCTCGTGCTTCACGCCATTCTTCTCGTCTTCGAACTTGTAGCCCGGGCCGCCGGTGCCACGACCCTGCGGGCAGCCGCCCTGGATCATGAAGTCGGCGATCACGCGGTGGAAGATCAGGCCGTCATAGAAGCCGTGCTTGACCAGGTTCACGAAGTTGGCCACGGTCAGCGGCGCCTTGTCGGCGAACAGCTCGACCTTGATCGGGCCCTGGGTGGTGTCGAAAGTGGCGATGAGGGACATGAAGATCCTTGGTGCAAAGGGGAATGCGTCTAGCCACCTAGTTTACACCTGCCTCGTGGCGGCGGTGCCTTCGACCATCGGTGGAGCCCCCGCCTTCAGCCAGCGGAAGGTGAGCCGGGGGCCCCGTCCTGGCGACCTCGGCCGAAGCGGCGGACAGCCAGCTGAATGGGCCGCTGGGCCGGCGTGAAATCCACCTTTTCGCGAATCGTCAAGTTCGACGTATAATGTTGGACTTCTTTTTCCAAATCCGGCGCCGACTGGCCCCCTTTCGTATGTCCATCGAAAATCTTCGCAACATCGCCATCGTCGCCCACGTCGACCATGGCAAGACCACCCTGGTCGACCAGCTGCTGAAGCAGTCCGGCACCCTGTCCGAGCGCACCGTCCTCGCCGAGCGCGTGATGGACAGCAACGACCAGGAAAAGGAACGCGGCATCACCATCCTGGCCAAGAACACCGCCATCACCTGGGAAGACAAGAAGACCGGCATCAAGAACCGGATCAACATCGTCGATACCCCCGGCCACGCCGACTTCGGCGGTGAGGTCGAGCGCGTGCTGTCGATGGTCGACACCGTGCTGATCCTGGTTGATGCGATGGACGGCCCGATGCCGCAGACCCGCTTCGTGACCCAGAAGGCCTTCGCGATGGGCTTCAAGCCGATCGTCGTGGTCAACAAGGTCGACCGTCCGGGCGCCCGTCCGGAGTGGGTGATCGACCAGGTCTTCGACCTGTTCGACAAGCTCGGTGCCACCAACGAGCAGCTGGATTTCCCGATCGTCTACGCCTCGGGCCTGAACGGCTACGCGGGCCTGGAAGACACCGTGCGCGACGGCGACATGACCCCGCTGTACGAAGCGATCATGCAGCACGCGCCGAAGCCGGAAGTCGACCCGGAAGGCCCGTTCCAGATGCGCATCAGCCAGCTGGACTACAACAACTTCGTGGGCGTGATCGGCATCGGCCGCATCCAGCGCGGCACCCTGAAGAAGAACATGCAGGTCGCGGTCATTGACCGTGAAGGCAAGAAGCGCAACGGCAAGGTGCTGCAGGTGCTGGGCTTCATGGGCCTGGAGCGCATCGAGCAGGATTCGGCCGAGGCCGGCGACATCGTGGCCATCTCCGGCATCCAGGAGCTGACCATCTCCGACACCATCTGCGCACCGGACTTCCCGGAAGCCCTGCCTGCGCTGACCGTCGACGAGCCGACCATCTCGATGACCTTCCAGGTGAACAATTCGCCGTTCGCCGGCAACAAGGACCTGTCCGGTGGCAAGTTCCTGACCAGCCGCCAGATCAAGGACCGCCTGGACCGTGAAAAGGTCCACAACGTGGCCCTGAAGGTCGAGCAGCTGGAAGACGCCGACAAGTTCCTGGTCTCCGGCCGTGGCGAACTGCACCTGTCGGTGCTGATCGAGAACATGCGCCGCGAAGGCTACGAGCTGGCTGTGTCGCGCCCGGAAGTGATCATCAAGGAAATCGACGGCCAGCTGATGGAGCCGATCGAGCAGCTGGTGGTGGACATCGAAGAAATCCACCAGGGCGGCGTGATGGAAAAGCTGGGCACCCGCAAGGGCCAGTTGAAGAACATGGAATCGGACGGCAAGGGCCGCGTGCGCCTGGAGTACCAGATCCCGGCCCGTGGCCTGATCGGCTTCCAGAACGAGTTCAAGACCCTGACCCAGGGTTCGGGCCTGCTGTTCCACGTGTTCGACCACTACGGCCCGAAGGAACAGGGCGCCATCGCCAAGCGCATCAACGGCGTGATGATCGCCAATGCGCCGGGCGTCACCCCGGCCTACTCGCTGGGTCCGCTGCAGGAACGCGGCAAGCTCTTCGCTGCCGAAGGCGACAACGTGTATGAAGGTCAGCTGGTCGGCATCCACTCCAAGGACAACGACCTGACCGTCAACGCGATCAAGACCAAGCCGCTGACCAACATGCGCGCTTCGGGCAAGGACGATGCGATCCAGCTGACCCCGGCGATCAAGTACTCGCTGGAACAGGCCCTGGACTTCATCGAAGACGATGAGCTGGTCGAGATCACCCCGAAGGAGATCCGCCTGCGCAAGAAGTTCCTGACCGAAAGCGATCGCAAGAAGGCTTCGCGCGGCGGCTGAGCCTGCACCCCGTGAACCAGAGCGGCTACAACCCGGATCCACACCGGCATCCGGGCCTGCACGTCATCGCCCTGCTCGAAGCGAGCAAGGCGTTGCTGGCGCTGTTGGCCGCCACCGGGCTGGAAGTGCTCGGACCGCAGCCGCTTCGGCACGGCATCATGGTCCTGATCCGGCGTTTCAGCCTGGATCCGGACCATGGCACCCTGCCCTCGCTGCTGCATATGATCAGCCCCGACGCGGTCCACCTGGCCGCGGCGGGGATGATCGGCTACGGCCTGCTGCACCTGGTCGAAGCCTGGGGCCTGTGGCGGGCCAAGGCCTGGGCCTCCTGGCTGGGCTGCCTGACTGCCTCGCTGTACCTGCCCTTCGACATCTTCGCGATCATCCGCCACCCCGGCTGGCCGTCGTGGACGATCCTGGCGATCAACCTGATCGTGGTCTACGTCCTCGCCCGCGATCTGCGCAAGCGCCACCGCTGAGCAGCGGCTACACTGGGGATTGGAGCCGACCAAGCCGCCCCATGCGCCCGTCCTTGCCGCCTCTGCTGACCTGCCTGCTTGCCACGCTGCCTGTGCTGCTTTCGGCTGGCTGCAGCCCGGCCACGCCCAGCGCGCATGCGGCCGAACCCGCGAGCCGCAACGTGCCCTTCCCGTACGCCGAAACCGATGTCACCGACCTGCAGGCGCAGATGACCGCCGGCGAGCTGGACAGCGCCACCCTGGTCCAGGCCTACCTGCAGCGGATCGCCGCCCTGGATCGGGCCGGCCCCCGCCTGCGCGCGGTGATCGAGCTCAACCCCGATGCCCTGAAGGAAGCCGCCGAACGCGACCGCGAGCGCCGCGATGGGCACCTGCGCGGCCCGCTCCATGGCATCCCGGTATTGCTGAAGGACAACATCAACGCCGCACCGATGGCCACCAGTGCCGGCTCGCTGGCCCTGCAGGGGTTCCGCCCTGACGATGCGTATCTGGTGCGGCGCCTGCGCGAGGCCGGGGCCGTGGTGCTGGGCAAGACCAATCTCAGCGAATGGGCCAATTTCCGCGGCAACGATTCGGTGTCCGGCTGGAGCGCGCGCGGTGGCCAGACCCGCAATCCCTATCGCCTCAGCCACTCGCCTTGCGGCTCCAGCAGCGGCAGCGCGGTAGCGGTGGCCGCCAACCTGGCCAGCGTGGCGATCGGCACCGAAACCGACGGCAGCATCGTCTGCCCTGCGGCGATCAATGGCATCGTCGGCCTCAAGCCGACCGTCGGCCTGGTCAGCCGCGATGGCATCATCCCGATCTCCTTCAGCCAGGATACTGCGGGGCCGATGACACGCAGCGTCGCCGACGCTGCGGCCGTACTGACCGCAATTGCCGGCCGCGATGATGCCGACCCGGCCACCGCAACCATGCCCGGCCGTGCGGTGTACGACTACACCGCGCGGCTGGATCCGCAGGGACTGCGTGGCAAGCGCATCGGCCTGCTGCAGACGCCGCTGCTGAAATACCGCGGCATGCCGCCACTGATCGAACACGCCGCCACCGAGCTGCGTCGGGCCGGTGCCGTCGTGGTGCCGGTGGAGCTGCCCAACCAGGGCGCCTGGGCCGACGCCGAACGCAAGGTACTGCTGTACGAGTTCAAGGCCGGGCTGGAGCGTTACTTCAGCACCCACCGCGCTCCCCTGCACAGCCTGGCCGAATTGATCGCCTTCAACCAGGCGCACAGCAAGCAGGAGCTTGGCCTGTTCGGCCAGGAACTGCTGGTGGAGGCCGACGCCACCGCCGGCCTGGCTGACCCCGCCTACATCCGCGCACGCAGCGATGCGCGCCGGTTGGCGGGCCCGGAAGGCATCGATGCGGCCCTCGCCGCCCACCAGCTCGACGCCCTGGTCGCGCCGACCACCGGCGTTGCGTGGCCGATCCGCAGCGAAGGCGACGACTTCCCCGGCGAGAGCTACAGTGCCGCCGCCGTCGCCGGCTATCCCAGCCTCAGCGTGCCGATGGGCCAGATCGATGGCCTGCCGGTCGGCCTGCTGTTCATGGGCACCGCCTGGAGCGAACCGAAGCTGATCGAAATGGCGTACGCCTACGAACAGCGCACCCGCGCGCGGCGGCCACCGCACTTCGGCACCGACACGCTGATCGACGCCGGCGAGCCTTGATCCCGGTAGTGCCGGCCGCTGGCCGGCGCTACCGTTCGGGTTCCGGCTCCATCGGCACGATTGCCGCCTCACCGTCTTCAGCCCCCGGCGAACGCACATCTGCAGTGCGTGTACGAGGACCTCGCGGCATGTCCAGCTCGTCTGCATGCTGCAGCCGCGCACGCAGCTGCGGCAGCGAGTGCGGATGCTCACGCGCGAGGAAATCGAGCATGCGCTCGCGTACCAGGCAACGCAGGTCGAACGCATCGCCCGAGCTGCGCGCACTCACCAGCAGGCGCACCTGGATCGCACGCTCGCTGGTTTCGGTCACCTGGGTCACGCAGACCCGGCCATCCCACAACGCTTCGCCCCGGCAGATGCGCTCCAGTTCAGCACGGATCGCCGCAATCGGGGCACGATAATCCAGCCACAGGAAGGCTGTGCCGAGCAGGTCAGCGCTACGCCGCGTCCAGTTCTGGAAGGGGTTCTCGATGAACCAGGTCAACGGCACCACCATCCTCCGCTCGTCCCAGATGCGTACCACCACGTAGCTGCTGCCGATCTCCTCGATGCGTCCCCACTCGCCCTCGACGATCACCACATCGTCCAGCCGGATCGGCTGGGTCACTGCAATCTGCAGGCCAGCGATCAGGTTGCCGAACACTGGCTTTGCGGCGATACCGGCCACCAGGCCGATGAGGCCCGCCGAGGCCAGCAGCGCGGCGCCGATCTTCTGCACCATGGGGAAGGTCAGCAGCACCAGCGAAGTGCCCAGCACGATGATGCCGCCCATCAGCACGCGGCTGAGCACCCGCGTCTGGGTCTGGATGCGGCGCGCTTCCAGATTATCGGAGACATCGATGGGATGGCTGCGCAGGATGGCCCGCTCACCCGCTGCCACTGCGCGTACCAGCAACCAGATGAAGCAGGCGGTCAGTGCGATATGCAGCACCCGTTGCAGGTTGCCCAGAAGGGGATCCTGCAGCGGCGTGGCCTGCAACGCAGGAATCAACAGCAGCAGCGGCCATGCGGTGGCCATTGGCAGCCCGAGCACACGCCCGATGCGCGCGCGCCGCCGATCACGCCCTTTCAGCCGATGATAGATCCACAGGATCAGCCACGCGCCGATACCGCCCACCACCACGGCCAATCCCAACGGCCATGCGTAGGCCTGTGCGCTCTGCCAGTGCACCCTTGTCACCTCCAGTCGAACCGCCAAGTGGACAGCCTCGCGCATGGCACATGAGCGTCACGTCAGCCGTTCGTAAGAAGGGTGTTGGTCGGCAGGGCTCGCAGCCCTGCACCTGCCAGAAGCCGAAGCAACGGCAACAGCAATAGCAACAGCCGAAGCTGGCATTCCGTGGGATCGCGAGGTGGGTCCGGTTGCGGGAGACGCCGTAAACCCAACCATGGGGGCTTGGCCGCGGCATCCATGCCGCGGACACTCCCGCAACCGGACCCACCCCGCCTTCGACAGATTCTTGCAACCTGCCGGGTACTGCTTTCTGTAGAGCCGAGCCATGCCAGGCTCAAATCTCACAGATATCGAAATATTCGATTCCATTGGAAATTCATCCACGCATCGCGTGGATCTACCGTGTCGACCAAGGTCGACACCTACCAGCAGCCGAGTGAACCTGTCGAAGGTGGGGCGGTGTCGGGGTGCGGGGTGTCAGCCGCATGGATGCGGCTGCCAAGCTTACAGGGACGTACTTGCGGCGTCCCCGCACTCCGACACCGTTCCGCCAACCCACGGATAGCCCGCTTTTGACGTTGACGCTGACGTTGACGTTGCTCTGGCTCGTAGCAGGTGCAGGGCTGCAAGCCCTGCCGAAAAATCCTTACCGCACCAGCTCCTGCTTGCGCACGATCGCCATCGCGATCTCCAGCGACTGCTCGTAGTTCAACCGCGGGTCCACCGTCGAACGATACGCACGCTCCAGGTCGCGCTCGGTCAGTTCGCGCGCGCCGCCGATACACTCGGTCACGTCCTCGCCGGTCAGTTCCAGATGCACACCGCCCAGGCGCGTACCGGCGGCCGCATGCAGATCGAACGACATCTCCACCTCGCCACGCACGTTGTCGAAGCGGCGTGTCTTGAAACCGTTGGCGGTGCTTTCGGTATTGCCATGCATCGCATCGCACACCCACAGCACGCGGCGACCATCACGCTTGACCGCGTCCAGCAGCGGCGGCAGTTTCTCGGCGATCTGCGTTGCGCCCATCCGATGGATGAAGCTCAGGCGGCCCGGCTCGTCATGGGGGTTGAGCACATCGATCAGGCGCAGCAGTTGGTCCGGTGTCACCGACGGGCCCACCTTGATCGCAATCGGATTGCGCACGCCACGCAGGTACTCCACGTGCGCGCCATCGAGCGCGGCCGTACGCATGCCGATCCACGGGTAATGCGTGCTCAGGTTCAACCAGCCCTGCTGGCGCGGCACCTGGCGGGTCAACGCCTGCTCGTAGGGCAGCAGCAGCGCTTCGTGCGAAGTGTAGAAATCGATGCGGTTGAGGTTGTGCACGCGGGCCCCGGCCAGGGTCTCCATGAAGTGCACCGCATCGCCGATCGAGGCCACCATCTTCTGGTACTCGGCCGCCAGCGGCGAGTGGCTTACCCACTCCAGGTTCCAGTATTCGGGGTGGTGCAGGTCGGCGAAACCGCCGTCGATCAGCGCACGCACGAAGTTCATCGTCATCGCCGAATGCGCGTGGGCCTGCAGCATCCGCTTCGGGTCCGGCAGGCGTGCTGCCTCGGTGAAGGCCGGCGCGTTGATCACATCGCCGCGGTAGCTGGGCAGGGTCACGCCATCGCGGGTCTCGGTGTCGGCCGAGCGCGGCTTGGCGTACTGGCCGGCGAAGCGGCCCACGCGGATCACCGGCTGGCGCAGGCCGTGCACCAGCACCAGGCTCATCTGCAGCAACACCTTCAATCGGTTGGAAATGGTGCCCGATTCGCAGTCGCTGAAATTCTCGGCACAGTCGCCGCCCTGCAGCAGGAAGCGCTTGCCTTCCTGGGCCTCGGCCAGCTGCTGCTTCAACGCCAGGATCTCCCACGAGGTGACCAGCGGCGGCAGCCGCTTCAGCTCGTGCAGAGCGGCGTCCAACGCCACCGGGTCCGGGTAGGTCGGCATCTGCAGCGCGGTCTTGCCACGCCAGCTCTCCGGCGACCAGGCAGCGCCAGCGGTGGTCGCGTCGGAATCGGAGGCGGGCGGAACGGCGGACAGGCTCATTGCAGACTTCCGGGGTGGGGGGCGGCCATGGTCGCAGAGCCAGCCGCTGACGCAAAGGCCCACCCCCACCGCCCCGGCCACCTGAACGGCAGGGAAAGGCCAACGCCAGCAGCCAGATCCGGCATGGCCGGCCGCACGGGACAGGCGCATGATTTGTTACGGAGTAACACTTGCACGTCATGGACCGGCCCCTTCCACGCCCAGCCGCCCCCTCTCTCACCATGAAGCCCTCGCCCCTCGCTACCGGTATTACCTTCGCCCTGGCCTTGGCCAGCCTGCCCGCCTTCGCCGCAACGGCCGACGACACTTCTTCCTCCGTCAAGGATCTGGACGCGGTCACCGTCCACGCCCAGCTCGACCAGGCCCGCAACGCGCTGTCGCCGGACATCGGCAGCAGCCAGTACCAGATCACCGCCGAGGACATCCAGAAGCAGCCGCTGGGTGCCTCCGCGCCGCTCAGCCAGGTACTGCTGCAGGCCCCGGGCGTGGTCCAGGATTCCTATGGCGGCGTGCACGTGCGCGGCGACCACGCCAACCTGCAGTACCGCATCAATGGCGTGCTGCTGCCCGAATCGATCTCCGGCTTCGGCCAGACACTGGATGCACGCACCATCAAGAGCATCCGCCTGATGGATGGCGCGCTGCCGGCGCAGTTCGGCGAGCGCACCGCTGCAGTGGTCGACATCACCACCCGCAATGGTGCCGGGCTCGGCAATGGCGGCAGCGCCGGACTGACCGCAGGCTCGTTCGGCAAGATCAATCCGAATGCCTCGTGGTGGGGCAACCAGGGGCGATGGAGCTGGTTCCTGACTGGCAACTACGACCAGAACGAGGTTGGCCTGGAAAACCCGACCCGCTCGCGCACGCCGCTGCACGACGACACCCACCAGGGCAAAGCGTTCGCTGACCTCACCTACCTGGTCAACGAGAACACCCGCCTGAGCGTGTTCGCCGGCTTCGCCAACAACCGCTTCCAGATCCCGGTCAACCCCGGGCAGACCCCGCAGTTCGGTTACCTGGACACCACCACCTTCGACTCCAGCCAGCTGGATGAAACCCAGCGCGAAACCACCCGCTTCGGCATGCTGGTGCTGCAGGGCGCGCTGGGCAGCACCGCCTACCAGCTGTCCGCCGGGCAGCGCTACAGCGATGTGGCGTTCAACCCGGATGTCATCGGCGACCTGGTATTCAGTGGCGTCGCCTCGCAGGTGCAGCGCAGCAACCGCGCCAACACGCTGCAGGCCGATTTCTCCACCCCGCTGGGCAACGACCACACGCTGCGCTATGGCCTGTACGGCAACTACGAGAACGCGCGGGCCAGCAACAGCAGCTGGGTGTTCCCGGTCGATGACGCCGGCCAACAGTCCAGCACCACGCCGCTGCTGATACCTGACCGCAGTGCCTTCCATGCCAGCACGCTGGCGTTGTACGTGCAGGATGAATGGAAGATCGGCGACGACTGGACCGTCAACTACGGCCTGCGCGGCGATCGCTACAAGGCCTTTGGCCACACCGAGGGCCAGCTCAGCCCCCGCGTGGGCGTGGCCTGGAATGCCAGCGACAGCACCACCGTGCATGCCGGCTATTCGCGTTACTTCACGCCGCCGGCCAGTGAGCTGATCGCCAGCAGCGATATCGCGCTGTACGACGGCACCACCAACCAGCAGCCGAGCGGCGGCAACAACACGCCACTGGCCGAGCGCAGTGACTACTACGACATCGGCGTATCGCATCAGCTGGGCGAACACCTGACCCTGGGCTTGGACGCGTACGACCGCCGTGTTGCGCGCCTGCAGGACGAAGGCCAGTTTGGTGCCGCCTACATCTATTCGACGTTCAACTACCGCCGCGGCCATATCCGTGGCCTGGAGTTCAGTGCCGACTACAGCAACGGTCCGTTCAGCGCTTACGTCAACGCGGCGTACAACAAGGCGATCGGCACCCAGGTCATCACCAGCCAGTACAACCTCGATCCAGAGGCGCTGGCCTATGTGGCCAACCACTGGATCCACCTCGACCACGACCAGAAGCTGACCTCATCGGGCGGCTTCAGCTACGCCTTCGCCGGCCACAACCGGGTCGGCGCCAACTACGTGTTCGGTAGCGGCCTGCGTTCGGACATCGAGGGCGTGCCCAACGGCGGCGAGCTGCCATCCTACCTGCAGGTGAACCTCAGCGCCGGGCACGATTTCAATGCCGACAGCGGGCATCCGCTGCACGTGCAACTGGCCGTGATCAACGCATTGGATCGCAGCTACCAGCTGCGCGATGGCGGCGGTGTTGGCGTTTTCGCGCCGCAGTGGGGGCCGCGCCGTGGCGCCTACCTGAGCCTGCAGCAGGATTTCTGAGAACGGACCGTGGTAGTGCCGGCCGCTGGCCGGCATCTACGGGAACGCTGCCATCGTTCATGGGGTTGCCGGCCAGCGGCCGGCACTACCCTGCGTTCAGCGCTTGACCTTGCGCAGCGACACCACCAGCGCCCACAGCGCCAGCAGCACGAACCACACGCCCGACCACATCGGCATGGTCAGGCCCAGGAACGTCCAGTCGATATTGCCGCAGTTGCCGGTACCGGTCAGCACCGTGCGGAACACTTCCAGCGGCCCCATGGTCTCGCGCAGGAAGCTCAGCGGCGGGCCGCAGGTCGCCCCCATCTCCGGTGGCAGCATCTGCACGTAGACGTGGCGCGCAGCGATGCCTACGCCGACCGCGGCGGCAATGAAGGCGAGCACGCCGTAGGTTGCCCGGCCAGGACGGTTGGAGGGCCCGTGCAGTGCACCGATCAGGAACAGCAGGCCCAGCGCAGCGAACGCCAGCCGCTGGAAGATGCACAGCGGGCACGGCTCCAGGCCCATCTTCAGCTGCAGGAAGATCGCGTAGCCCAGCAGGCCGGCGCAGATCAGGAAGCCCAGGAAGAACTGGGCGCGGAAGGGCCAGCGCAGTGGATTCATCGTCAACGCTCGAATGGATCAGGCGCCAAGCGTAACCGAGAGTGCATGCCATTCGAACCGCCACAGGTGACGCCTGTCGGAACGGTGCGGGTCAGATCCCGCAGAAACGCAAAAGCCCGGCAGAGGCCGGGCTTTCGCTGTGTCGCACTGGAGCGGTCCGATTACTCGGCCACTTCCTCGGCCACGACCGGACGGTCAACCAGCTCCACGTAGGCCATCGGCGCGTTGTCGCCAGCGCGGAAGCCGCACTTCAGCAGGCGCAGGTAGCCGCCCGGACGGTTCGCGTAGCGCGGGCCCAGGATGGTGAACAGGTTGCCCACGGCTTCGTTGTCGCGCAGGCGGGCGAAAGCCAGACGGCGGTTGGCGACGGAGTCGACCTTGGCCAGGGTGATCAGCGGCTCGGCAACGCGGCGCAGTTCCTTGGCCTTCGGCAGGGTGGTCTTGATCAGCTCGTGCTTGAACAGCGAGGCGGCCATGTTCTTGAACATCGCTTCGCGGTGGGCGCTGGTACGGCTGAACTTACGGCCAGACTTCTGGTGACGCATGGTGATATTCCTTGGTTAATGATGAGGCTGTGCGGATCGTTGTCGCCATCCTGGCGTTGCTGCGCGGACTGCGGATGGTCCTGGCCGCCCATCCTGGACGACCTGCCCGCGAACCTGCGGTTCGTCGTGGCATGGTGTGGTGCGTTGAAGGCCCCACCGCGAACGGTGGAGCCTTCAGGTATTACCGATATCAGCCCAGCATGCCGTGGCTGGCGACGCCGGCCGGCGGCCAGTTCTCCAGCTTCATGCCGAGCGACAGGCCGCGCTGAGCCAGCACTTCCTTGATCTCGGTGAGCGACTTCTTGCCCAGGTTCGGGGTCTTCAGCAGCTCCACTTCGGTCTTCTGGATCAGATCGCCGATGTAGTAGATGCTTTCAGCCTTCAGGCAGTTGGCCGAACGCACGGTCAGCTCCAGATCGTCGATCGGGCGCAGCAGCACCGGATCCACGCCGTTGTTGGCCGGCTTGGCCGCACCGCGGTCGCGGTGGGTGAAGTCACCGAACACCGACAGCTGGTCGCTGAGGATGTCGGCGGCGGTGCGCACGGCTTCCTCGGCATCGATGGTGCCGTTGGTCTCGATATCGATGACCAGCTTGTCCAGGTCGGTGCGCTGTTCGACACGCGCCGCTTCCACGGCATAGGCGACACGGCGGACCGGCGAGAACGAGGCATCCAGGACCAGGCGGCCGATGGCACGGGTTTCTTCGTCCGGACGACGACGCGCGGCAGCCGGCTGGTAGCCGAAACCACGTTCGATCTTCAGACGCATGTTGATCGCCGTATCCTTGGTCAGGTGGCAGATCACATGGTCGCCGTTCAGGATCTCCACATTGTGGTCGACCTTGATGTCGGCAGCGGTGACAACGCCCGGGCCCTGCTTGGACAGGGACAGGGTGGCGCTGTCGCCGGAGTGCATACGGATGGCCACATCCTTAAGGTTGAGCAGGACTTCGAGGACGTCCTCCTGCAGACCTTCGACCGTGGTGTACTCATGCAACACGCCGTCGATTTCGACTTCCGTGATGGCGAAGCCCGGGATGGACGACAGCAGCACGCGACGCAGGGCGTTGCCCAGCGTATGCCCGTAACCCCGCTCCAAAGGTTCGATAACGACCTTTGCACGGGTGTCGGTAAGGCGTTCGATCTGCGGACCGCGAGGACGCAGAACCTGGTTGGCGGTAACCGTCATGTTGCGGGTTCTCCTAGTGAACCCCCGGCCGTCGCCGGGGGCTCTCCAATGTGAATTACTTCGAATACAGCTCGACGATCAGCGCTTCGTTGATGTCCGCAGGCAGATCCGAACGATCCGGAACAGCCTTGAAGATGCCGGTGAACTTGCCGGAATCCACTTCAACCCACGACGGGCTCAGGTCATGCTGGGCGGCGACGGTCAGGGCTTCCTGGACGCGCAGCTGCTTGGCAGCCTTTTCGGACAGAGCGATGGCGTCGCCAGCCTTGACCTGGTACGAAGCCAGGTTGACCGACTTGCCATTCACGGTGACGCCGCGGTGCGACACCAGCTGACGGGCAGCCGGACGGGTCACGGCGAAGCCCATGCGGTAGACGACGTTGTCCAGGCGGGTTTCCAGCAGCTGCAGCAGGTTCTCGCCGGTGTTGCCCTTCTTGGTCGAGGCCTTCTTGTAGTAGTTGCGGAACTGACGCTCCAGCAGGCCGTAGATACGCTTGACCTTCTGCTTTTCACGCAGCTGGGTGGCGTAGTCGGACAGCTTGCCCTTGCGGGCAGTGGCGCCGTGCTGGCCGGGCTTCTGCTCCAGCTTGCACTTGGAGTCCAGCGCACGCGCCGGGCTCTTCAGGGACAGGTCGGCGCCTTCGCGGCGGGCGAGCTTACAGGTAGGACCGATATAACGAGCCATTTCTTATCGCTCCCTTTAGACGCGACGCTTCTTCGGCGGACGGCACCCGTTGTGCGGGATGGGCGTCACGTCGATGATGTTGGTGATCTTGTAGCCGACGTTGTTCAGCGAACGCACGGCCGACTCACGGCCCGGACCCGGGCCCTTGATGCGAACTTCCAGCGACTTCACGCCGTAGTCCAGCGCAGCACGACCGGCCTTCTCAGCAGCCACCTGGGCAGCGAACGGGGTCGACTTGCGCGAACCGCGGAAGCCAGCGCCACCGGAGGTCGCCCACGACAGAGCGTTGCCCTGGCGGTCGGTGATGGTGACGATGGTGTTGTTGAACGAAGCGTGGACGTGGGCAACGCCGTCGGTGACGACGCGCTTGATCTTCTTCTTGGTCTTAGCAGCGGGCTTAGCCATTTCTCAGTCCCTTACTTCTTGATCGCCTTGCGCGGACCCTTGCGGGTGCGGGCGTTGGTACGGGTGCGCTGGCCACGCAGCGGGAGGCCACGACGGTGACGCAGGCCGCGGTAGCAGCCCAGGTCCATCAGGCGCTTGATCGCGATGCCGATCTCACGGCGCAGATCGCCTTCCACGATGTACTTGCCGACTTCGGCGCGCAGGCGCTCGATTTCCGGCTCCGACAGATCGCGGATCTTGGTGGTCGAAGCAACGCCTGCGACTTCGCAGACCTTCTTCGAACGGGTACGGCCGATGCCGTAAATGCTTTGCAACCCGACCCAGACGTGCTTCTGGGCTGGCAGGTTGACGCCTGCAATACGCGCCATGACGCGGTTCTCCAGCTGAGTGATGGCCGACAGCGCGCCTCGGGCACGCCAATCCGGCAGGATGGATCAAAAAAGTGAACTAGCGATACTAACAAGGTTCCGGTTTACATGGAAGCCCGTGAAACCATTGGTTTCATGAACCCGGCCTGGGGAGTGTGCCCAGGCTCCGGCGCCGGATGGGGTTGGACCTGGGGTTTCCCCCGGGGCCGCCCGCGCTACTCCAGCGCGGGACCACCTCATCACACCCCCACCCGGAACCGCTGCGGGGGCCGCCCTTCGTTTGTGTGGCCGGAGTCCGCGAAGCGGAGGGACCATCACGTCAGGAAGACGAAAGTATAACAGGCCTATCAGCCGCGGGCAAAACCGCCGCGGTTGCCGCCCTTCAGGTTGGCCTTCTTCAGCAGGCTCTCGTACTGGTGGGACATCAGGTGTGCCTGCACCTGGGCGATGAAGTCCATCACCACCACCACCACGATCAGCAGCGACGTGCCACCGAAGTAGAACGAGGCATTCAGCTGCGTGCGCATCAGTTCCGGCAGCAGGCAGACGATCACCAGGTAGGCCGAGCCGGCCGCGGTCAGGCGGGTCAGCACGCCGTCGATGTAGTCGGCGGTGGCCTTGCCCGGACGGATGCCCGGAATCAAAGCGCCCGACTTCTTCAGGTTGTCGGCGGTTTCCTGCGAATTGAACACCAGCGCGGTATAGAAGAACGCGAAACCGGTGATCAGCGCAGCGAACACGATCATGTGCAGCGGCTCGCCCGGGCCCAGGGCATTGGCGACCTTCTGCAGGACCTGGCCGAAGCTGCTCTGGTTGGCAGCCTGGCCGGACCACATGGCCAGGGTGGCCGGGAAGGCCAGCAGGCTCGAGGCGAAGATCGCCGGGATGACGCCGGCCATGTTGAGCTTCAGCGGCAGGAACGAGGTCTGGTTCATGTACGCGTTGCGACCGCCCTGGCGGCGCGCGTAATTGACCGTGATCCGGCGCTGGCCACGCTCCACGAACACCACGAAGAAGGTGAAGGCGAGTACGACGATGGCGATCAGCAGGAGCTGGATGAACTGGATGTTGCCGTCGCGGTAGGCGTCGAAGGTGTGGATGACCGCACCCGGCAGACCGGCGACGATACCGGCGAAGATGATCAGCGACACGCCGTTGCCGATACCGCGTTCGGTGACCTGCTCACCGACCCACATCAGGAACATGGTGCCGGCAGTCAGTGCGACCACCGCGGTGAGCACGAAGCCCATGCCGGGGGCGTACACGACCGGAGCGCCCGACGGCGAAACCTGGCCCTGCAGGGCCAGTGCGATCGAGCCGCCCTGCACCACTGCCAGCAGCACGGCGCCGATGCGCGAATACTGGGTGATCTTGCGGCGGCCGGACTCACCTTCCTTCTGCATCGCCTTCAGGGCGGGGAAGATGTGCACGGCCAGCTGCATCACGATCGATGCCGAGATGTACGGCATCACGTTCAGCGCAAAGATGCTGAAACGGTGCAGGGCGCCGCCCGAGAACATGTTGAACATGTCCACGATGCCGCCGCCCTGCTGTTGCATCATGGCAAGCATGGCATCGGGATTGACGCCCGGCACCGGCACGTAGCAGCCGATGCGATAGACGATCAAAGCCCCGACGACGAACAGCAAACGTTGGCGAAGTTCAGTGAACTTGCCCATTCCGCCCGCGAGGTTACCGATGCCAGCTTGCGCCATGATTTTCTTACTCCGTTACGCTGCCGCCGGCAGCTTCGATCGCAGCCTTGGCACCAGCCGTGGCAGCAATACCCTTCAGGGTGAACGCCTTGGTCACTTCGCCCTTGACGACGACCTTGGCCTTCTTGGCAGTGCTCGGGACCAGCTTGGCAGCACGCAGGGCGGCGAAGTCGATCTCACCGGCCGGCAGCTTGTCCAGCGCGTACAGCAGCACTTCAGCGGTGTCCTTGGCGATCGGCGAACGGAAGCCGATCTTCGGCAGACGACGCTGCATGGGGGTCTGGCCGCCTTCGAAGCCAGCCTTGATCTTGCCGCCACCCTTGCGGGCGAACGAACCCTTGTGGCCGCGGCCGGCAGTCTTGCCCAGGCCCGAGCCGATACCGCGGCCGACGCGGGTGCGCTCGGTGCGGGCGCCCGGTGCCGGGCTCAGTTCATTGAGACGCAGAGTCATGGTCGATTACTCCTCAACCTGGACGAGGTACTGAACCTTGTTGATCAGGCCGCGCACCTGCGGGCTGTCCTTCAGTTCACGCACATCGTTGAGCTTGTTCAGGCCCAGGGCACGCACCGACAAGCGGTGACGCGACTGGGTGCCACGCAGGCCACGCACCAGGCGGACCCTCACAGTCTTGTTGGACTCATTAGCCATGGTTGAGTTCCTCCACCTTCTTGCCACGCTTCGCCGCGATGCGGGCCGGCGACTGCGCAGCAGTCAGGCCCTTCACGGTGGCGCGCACCAGATTGATCGGGTTGCGCGAACCGGTGGCCTTGGCCAGCACGTTCTTCACGCCAACGGCTTCCAGCACGGCGCGCATCGCACCGCCGGCGATGACGCCAGTACCTTCCGAAGCCGGCTGCATGAACACGCGGGCTGCGCCGTGACCATCCTTGATGGTGTGCCACAGGGTGCCGTTGTTCAGGTCAACGCTGACCAGGTTCTTGCGGGCCTGTTCCATCGACTTCTGGATGGCGACCGGCACTTCGCGGGCCTTGCCATAACCGAAACCGACCTTGCCTTCGCCGTCGCCGACCACGGTCAGGGCGGTGAAGGTGAACTGGCGGCCACCCTTGACGGTCTTGCTGACGCGGTTGACCGCGACCAGCTTTTCGATCATGCCGTCGTCGATCTTCTCTTCGCGGTTACGGTCGCGATCGCGACCCCGCTGCTGACGCTCTTCTGCCATGTTGATTCCTTGGTTGTTTGGGTATGTACGGCTCGAGGCCGCTTATGGTTGTGGAGTGACGCGTTGTTCCGGTGGACCGCTGCAGAAGAGCGGCGCCGTCCAGCCTCACTCAGGCTGGCGAGCAGGCAGGCAGGAGGCCATCGGCCCCCTGCCCTTGTCCCTTAGAACTGCAGGCCGGCTTCGCGGGCGGCTTCTGCCAGGGCCTTGATGCGGCCGTGGTAGCGGTAGCCCGAACGATCGAAGGCAACCTTCTCGATGCCGGCGGCCTTGGCGCGCTCGGCAACGATGCGGCCGACCTTGGCAGCGGCATCGGCGTTCTTGCCGTTCTTCAGGCCTTCCTTGACGTCGGTCTGGGTGGTGTTGGCGGCAGCCAGCACCTTCGAACCGTCAGCGGTGAAGACCTGGGCGTACAGGTGCTGGCCGGTGCGCAGCACCGACAGGCGGGCGACGCCGAGCTCACGGATGTGGGCACGGGTCGACTTGGCGCGACGCAGGCGGGCGATGTTCTTGTTCATGATGTGTTTTCCTTGAAAGCGGAAGCGCCTAATTAGGCCTTCTTGGCTTCCTTACGGATGATGACTTCGTCGGAGTACTTCACGCCCTTGCCCTTGTACGGCTCCGGCTTGCGGAACGCACGGATCTTGGCGGCGACTTCACCGACGACCTGCTTGTCAGCGCCCTGGACCAGGATCTCGGTCTGGGTCGGGGTGGAGATGGTGATGCCTTCCGGCGCCACGAACACGACCGGATGCGAGAAACCGAGCGACAGGCTCAGGTCCTTGCCCTGCATGGCAGCACGGTAACCCACGCCGACCAGCTCCAGCTTGCGCTCGAAGCCTTCGGACACGCCCTTGACCATGTTGGCCAGGATCGCGCGCACGGTACCGGTCAGCGCGACCAGGTCGGCGTTCTCGGTGCTCAGGGTGGCAACGCCGCTGTCGACGTTGATGGCAATACCGGCCGGCTTGACCAGCGACAGGGTGCCCTTCGGGCCCTTGACGGTGACGCTTTCCGACTGGACGTTCAGTTCGACCTTACCCAGGGTGACGGGCTTCTTGGCTACGCGGGACATAGTTCTACTCCTTTCGCCTTAGGCCACGAAGCACAGGACTTCGCCGCCGACGCCCAGCTGGCGCGCCTGCGCATCAGTCATGATGCCCTTGGAGGTGGAAATGATGGAGATGCCCAGGCCATTCATGACCTTCGGCAGCTCGCTCTTGCCGCGGTACTGGCGCAGGCCCGAACGCGAGAAGCGCTTCAGGGTCGCGATGACCGGCTTGCCTTCGAAATACTTCAGCACGATTTCCAGCTCGGCCTTGTTGTTTTCCAGCTGGGTCACGCGCAGGTCGGTGATGTAACCCTCGTCCTTCAGGACCTGGGCGATCGCAACCTTGATCTTGGACGACGGGGCTTTCACCGTCTGCTTGCCAACCGCAGCCGCATTCTTGATGCGGACCAGCAGGTCGGCGATGGGATCAGTCATGCTCATATGAGTACCTTTGAGTGCACCGATATCCGCTTTCGCGAAAATCTGTTGTCTCCTGGAAACGGGCCAGGTCCCTTGATGCAGCGGGCCGGGGCCCACTCCTACAACCCCGTTTGCGCAGGGCAAGACGCGGGAGTATACGCCAAAAGAGCCCGACTTGCGCCGGGCTCTTCGGGTTTTTTCGCAGAAAGGAAGCTGAACGCCTCCCTCCCCGGTTCAGAAGCCCCCGAGGGGGCTCCTGATCGCAGGGCCGGCTGGAATTACCAGCTGGCCTTGCGCAGGCCCGGGACGTCGCCACGCATGGTGGCTTCGCGCAGCTTGTTGCGGCCGAGGCCGAACTTGCTGTACACGCCACGCGGACGACCCGACAGCTCGCAACGGTTGCGCTGGCGGCTCGGCGACGAATCGCGCGGCAGCTTGGCCAGCTTGGTTGCGGCGTCGATCTTCTCTTCGTAGGTCGCGTCCACGGAGGACACGATCTTCTTCAGAGCTGCACGCTTCTCAGCGTACTTCTTGGCCAGCTTTTCCCGCTTGATGTCGCGGTTGACCATGGAGGTCTTTGCCATTTCGGTTTCCTCGACAGATCAGTTACGGAACGGGAACTTGAACGCTGCCAGCAGCGCCTTCGCTTCCGCGTCGGTCTTCGCAGTGGTGGTGATGGCGATATCCATACCGCGGATCGCGTCGACGGCGTCGAAGTCGATTTCCGGGAAGATGATCTGTTCCTTCACACCCATGTTGAAGTTGCCGCGGCCGTCAAAGGAACGACCGGAAACACCACGGAAGTCGCGCACGCGCGGCAGCGAGATGTTGATCAGGCGGTCCAGGAACTCGTACATCTTGTGGCGACGCAGCGTGGTCTTGCAGCCGATCGGCCAACCATCACGGATCTTGAACGACGCAACCGAGATACGCGACTTGGTGACAACCGGCTTCTGGCCGGAAATCTTGGTCATGTCCGCGACGGCATTTTCCAGGATCTTCTTGTTGGTGGCAGCCTCGCCGACACCCATGTTCAGGGTGACCTTGACGAGCTTCGGTACTTCCATCGGATTGGTGTAGCCGAACTGCTTCATCAGCGCCGGCACCACTTCTTCCTTGTAGATCTTTTCGAGACGGGAAGTCATCTTCACATTCCTCAGGCGTCGAGCGCCTCACCGCTGGAGCGGAACACACGCAGTTTGCGTCCATCCTCCAGCACCTTGAAGCCAACGCGTTCGCCCTTGCCCGAAGCCGGGTTCAGCACGTTCACGTTGGAGATATGGATCGAAGCTTCGCGCTCGACCACGCCGCCGGCAACACCTGCCTGCGGGTTCGGCTTGGTGTGGCGCTTGACGATGTTCACGTTGGCGACGACCACGCGGTCGCCGTCGACGCGGACGACTTCGCCCTGCTTGCCCTTGTCCTTGCCAGCGTTGACGACAACCTGGTCGCCCTTCTTGATACGGTTAGCCATGATTATCTCCTGTCGCTCACAGCACTTCGGGAGCGAGCGAGACGATCTTCATGAACTTCTCCGAACGAAGTTCACGGGTCACCGGCCCGAAGATACGGGTACCGATCGGCTCCTGCTTGTTGTTCAGCAGGACGGCAGCGTTGCCGTCGAAGCGGATCAGCGAACCGTCAGCGCGACGCACACCCTTGCGGGTACGCACCACGACGGCGTCATACACTTCACCCTTCTTGACCTTGCCGCGCGGAATCGCATCCTTCACGGTGACCTTGATGATGTCGCCGATACCGGCGTAACGGCGCTTGGAACCACCCAGCACCTTGAAGCACATCACCTGCTTGGCACCCGAATTGTCCGCGACGTCAAGGTAGCTCTGCATCTGGATCATGATTCAGACTCCTTATTCAGCCGCACGCGTGATGACTTCCACCACGCGCCAGTTCTTGGTCTTGGACATCGGAGCAATCTCGGTCACGCGGACGACGTCGCCTTCCTTGCAGGCGTTGTCGGCATCGTGGGCGTGCAGCTTGGTCGAGCGCTTGATGTACTTGCCGTACAGCGCGTGCTTGACCTGACGCTCAACCAGGACGGTAACCGTCTTGTCCATCTTGTTGCTGACGACACGGCCTTCGACCGTGCGCAGCGTCTTCTTTTCAGTATTGTCGCTCATAGCGGCCATCCTTACTTCGTGCTGCCGAGCAGGGTCTTGACGCGAGCAATCTCGCGACGGACCCGGCGAATGTCGTGGGTCTTCGGCAGCTGGCCGGTGACCTGCTGCATACGGACAGAGAACTGTTCCTTACGCAGGTCGATCAGGTGGGCCTTGAGTTCGTCAGCCGACTTTTCACGGAGAGTTTTGATATCCATCAGCGCACCGTACGGGTCACGAAAGTGGTGGTGACCGAGAGCTTGGCGGCGGCCAGGCGGAACGCCTCGCGAGCCACTTCCTCGGAAACACCCTCGATTTCATAGATCATGCGGCCGGGCTGGATCTGGGCCACCCAGTATTCCACGTTACCCTTACCCGAACCCATTCGGACTTCGATGGGCTTCTTGGTGATGGGCTTGTCGGGGAACACGCGGATCCACATCTTGCCGCCGCGCTTGACGTAGCGGCTGATCGAGCGGCGGGCCGCTTCGATCTGGCGCGCGGTCAGCTGACCGTGTGCGGTTGCCTTCAGGCCGTATTCGCCGAAGCTGACAGCGTTGGCGCTCCAGCTCAGGCCATCGTTACGGCCCTTGTGTACCTTGCGGTACTTGGTTCGCTTGGGTTGCAACATTGTCGTTACCTCGCTTCACGGGCCGGGCGCTGACGGTCACCGCGGTCGCCGCGATCGTGACGATCGTTGCGCGACGGGGTGTCGTCCTGCTTTTCCTGGCCAACCTGGGAGAAATCGAAGACCTCGCCCTTGTAGATCCAGACCTTGATGCCGATGATGCCGTAGGTCGTCTTGGCTTCAGCGAAGCCATAGTCGATGTCGGCACGCAGGGTGTGCAGCGGCACGCGGCCTTCGCGGTACCACTCCGAACGGGCGATTTCTGCACCGTTGAGGCGGCCACCGACGTTGACCTTGATGCCCAGGGCACCCAGGCGCATCGCGTTGCCGACCGAGCGCTTCATTGCACGGCGGAACATGATGCGACGCTCCAGCTGCTGGGCGATCGACTCGGCAACGAGCTGCGCGTCCAGTTCCGGCTTGCGCACTTCGGTGACGTTGATGTGCGCCGGGACGCCCATCATCTCGCTCACTTCCTTGCGCAGCTTCTCGATGTCCTCACCGCGCTTGCCGATCACCACGCCCGGACGGGCGGTGTGGATCGTCACGCGAGCGGTCTTGGCCGGACGCTCGATCAGGATCTTGCTGATGCCGGCCTGAGCCAGCTTCTTGCGCAGCATGTCGCGCACTTTCAGGTCGGCTGCCAGGTAACCGGCGAACTCGGCCTTGTTGGCGTACCACTTGGAGTTCCAGTCCTTGGAAATGCCGAGGCGGATACCAATCGGATGAACTTTATGACCCATGGTCTTTTCCTTATCCGCTTACTTGGCGGCGCCCACAACCACAGTGATGTGGCTGGTGCGCTTGAGGATGCGGGTACCGCGGCCTTTCGCCCGCGCCATGAAACGCTTCAGGGTCGGACCTTCATCAACCATGATGGTCTGAACCTTCAGCTCGTCGACGTCGGCGCCCTGGTTGTTCTCGGCGTTGGCAATTGCCGACTCCACCACCTTCTTGATCAGGTGGGCAGCCTTCTTGTCCGAGAACTTCAGCAGGTTGACCGCACGTTCGGCCGGCAGACCGCGCACCTGGTCAGCGACCAGACGAGCCTTCTGCGGGGAGATGCGCGCAGTGCGCAGGATGGCTTTCGCTTCCATTGTCATCTCTCCTTACTTGCCCGACTTCTTGTCACCACCGTGACCCTTGAAGGTCCGGGTGATGGCAAATTCGCCGAGCTTGTGGCCGACCATGTTCTCGTTGACGAGAACCGGGATGTGGTTCTTGCCGTTATGCACGGCAATGGTGATGCCTACCATGTCAGGCAGGATCATCGAACGGCGCGACCAGGTCTTGATCGGCTTCTTGCTGCCCGCAGCGGCCTCCACCTTCTTGACGAGGTGGTGATCGACGAACGGGCCCTTCTTGAGTGAACGTGCCATGGTCGATTAGCCCCTACGATCGCGGACGATGAACTGCTGAGTGCGCTTGTTATGGCGCGTCTTGTAACCCTTGGTCGGGACACCCCACGGGGTGACCGGATGCGGGTTACCCTGGCCGGCCTTGGCCTCACCACCACCGTGCGGGTGGTCAACCGGGTTCATGGCAGCACCACGAACGGTCGGGCGGACGCCGCGCCAACGCTTGGCACCGGCCTTGCCCAGCTTTTCCAGGCTGTGCTCGTCGTTGCCGACTTCGCCGATGGTGGCGCAGCACTCGACCGGAACCTTGCGCATTTCACCCGAGCGCAGGCGCAGGGTGGCGTAGATGCCTTCACGAGCCACCAGCTGCACGGCCGCACCAGCGGCGCGAGCGATCTGAGCGCCCTTGCCCGGCTTCAGTTCGATGCAGTGGATGGTGGTACCGACCGGGATGTTGCGCAGCGGCAGGGTATTGCCGGCCTTGATCGGGGCGTCCGAACCAGCGATCACCTGATCACCAGCCTTCAGGCCCTTCGGGGCGATGATGTAGCGACGCTCACCGTCGACGTAGCACAGCAGAGCGATGTGGGCGGTGCGGTTCGGATCGTATTCGATGCGTTCCACGCGCGCCGGGATGCCCAGCTTGTTGCGCTTGAAGTCGATGATGCGGTAGTGCTGCTTGGCACCACCACCGACGTGACGCACGGTGATGCGACCGTGGTGGTTACGACCACCCGAGCGGCTCTGCGACTCGACCAGCGCGGCGTGCGGAGCACCCTTGTGCAGGTCGGGGGTGACCACGCGCACGGCCGAACGGCGGCCGGGGGAGGTGGGCTTGAATTTCATCAATGGCATGGGATGTACCTCAGGCCTTGGCCGTTACATCGATCGACTGGCCGTCGGCCAGGCGAACGTACGCCTTGCGCCAATCGCCGCGGCGGCCAGCACGGTTACGGAAGGACTTGTTCTTGCCCTTGACGTTGACCACGTTGACGGCTTCGACCTTGACGTCGAACAGCTGCTCAACCGCGGCCTTTACATCGGCCTTGGTGGCTTCGTTCGAAACTTCGAAGACATACTGATTGGAGAGTTCCTGCAGGCGCGCGGTCTTTTCCGAGACACGCGGGGCACGCAGCACGCTGAAGATTTTTTCGTTGCTGTTCATGCCAGCCACTCCTCGACCTTCTTTACCGCGTCAGCGGTGATGACGACCGTGTCGGCACCCACCAGCGAGACCGGGTCCAGACCCTGCACGTCACGCACCTGCACGTACGGCAGATTGCGGGCGGACAGGTACAGGTGCTCGGACGCTTCCTCGGTGACGATCAGCGGGCGCTTGCCCACTTCCAGGCCGGCCAGCTTGGCGATCAGACCCTTCGTGCTGGTGGCTTCGACGTCGAAGGCCTCCACGATGGTCAGACGGCCCTGACGGTTCAGCTCGGACAGGATCGCGCACATGGCGGCACGGTACTGCTTGCGATTGACCTTCTGCTCGAAGCTGCGCGGCTTGGCCGCGAAGGTGACACCGCCGCCGACGAAGATCGGAGCCGTCAGTGCGCCATGACGCGCGCCGCCGCCCTTCTGCTTCTTCGACTTCTTGGTGGTACCAGCCACTTCGGAGCGAGTCTTCTGTGCCTTGGTGCCGGCGCGACCGGCGTTGCGGTAAGCAACGACGACCTGGTGGACCAGATCTTCGCTGAAATCGCGACCGAACACGGCTTCGGAGACCGAGACCTTGTTGTTGCTACCCGTGATAACGAGTTCCATCGTCATCTCTCCTTATGCCTTGCTCGCCGGACGGACGATCACATCGCCACCCGCCGCGCCCGGAACGGCGCCGCGAACCGCGATCAGACCGCGCTCGACGTCGACCTTGACCACTTCCAGGTTCTGGGTGCTCTGCTGCACCGCGCCCATGTGGCCCGACATCTTCTTGCCCGGGAAAACGCGACCCGGGGTCTGGCGCTGACCCAGCGAACCCGGCGCGCGATGCGACAGCGAGTTACCGTGGGTTGCATCGCCCATACGGAAGTTGTGGCGCTTGATGGTGCCCTGGAAGCCCTTACCCTTGGTGACACCCTGGACGTCGACGATCTGGCCGACTTCGAAGATGTCCGCCTTGACTTCGCCGCCAACGGCGAAATCGCCGAGCTGCGCGTCTTCAACGCGGAATTCCCACAGGCCACGACCCGCTTCCACCTTCGCCTTGGCGAAGTGGCCGGCTTCCGGCTTGTTGACCAGGGCAGCGCGACGCGCGCCGACGGTCACCTGCACGGCGCTGTAGCCGTCGGTTTCGACGGTCTTGATCTGCGCGATGCGGTTCGGGGTTGCTTCGATCAGGGTCACCGGGATGGAGCGGCCATCTTCAGTGAACACGCGGCTCATGCCGGCCTTGCGGCCCACGAAGCCCAACGAATACTTCTTCGTCATGGTCGTAGTCCTCAGGTCAGCTTGATCTGAACGTCGACGCCGGCAGCCAGTTCGAGCTTCATCAGCGCGTCCACGGTCTTGTCATTCGGGTCAACGATATCGAGCACGCGCTTGTGCGTGCGGGTCTCGTACTGGTCACGCGCGTCCTTGTCGACGTGCGGGGAAACGAGAACGGTGTAACGCTCGATCTTGGTCGGCAGCGGGATCGGGCCACGCACTTGCGCGCCGGTCCGCTTTGCCGTTTCAACGATCTCGCTGGCCGAACGGTCGATCAGACGATGATCGAACGCTTTCAGCCGGATCCGGATCTTTTGGTCCGCCATGGCGGTAGGTTCCTTCGTTAAAAGAGCGACAGACAAAGCCTCTGGGTTGCTTTGTCCCATGAAATTCCTGAATACGGACGGCCCGCAGTCCTGCAGGCCGCCAAGGTCAATCCATGGACCTCAAAAACGTAGGCAGACCAGTTACCCGGCCTGCCCAGACGTAGAAGCATAATGGCACGCAAGGCAGCTGTCAACAGTCGCCTGTTGACGCCGCCTGAATGGCATTGACCCTTCCTGGTCCGGGGAACACAAGGCACATCCTGTGCCTGCTTTCCCATTTGATACGCCCCGATGCCCTACCCAGGCAACATCGGGGCGCTGATACTACCAGATTACTCGATGATCTTCGAGACCACGCCGGCGCCG
>NZ_KV791459.1:0-4559 GCF_001807895.1 Stenotrophomonas sp. HMSC10F07 | reverse complement strand
GGCGGTGCAGCGGCCGGTGCAGCGGGAGCCGCTGCCGGCTGGCCCGTTGCCGGAGCCGCAGGCGTCGCGGCATCCGGACCCGCGGCCAACGGAGCCACCGGTGCCGGCGCAGCCGTCGCCACCGAGCCATCGGCGTTCAGGCCCGGCGTCGCCGAGACCTCTTCGCTCTGTGCCGGCAGTTTCACCTTGACCACGAACACGTAGGGCAGCGCCTTGATGTCGGCCAGCGGACCGACCTTGCCATCCTTGTCCTTCTCCGGGTCACGCGCTTCGATGATCGACAGCTCCGGATTGGTCATCCAGCCGGAGGTCTCCAGGTTGCGCATGTAGGCCGAAACGCGGGCATTGGACTGGGTGCGACCTTCCAGCGTCAGCACATCCCCTTCCTGCTTCAGCGCGGTCAGCACCACGCCATCGGGAATGGTGCGCACCAGCGCGTCGAACAGGTGGACCATCTGCGAGCGCTTGGCCTGCAGTTCCTCGATCACCTTCTTGCGGGCCAGCAGGCGTTCCTTCTGCGCGTCGAGGCGATCGATCTCCTTGTTCTGTTCCTTGACCTTCTCGATCTCGGCTTCCAGATAGGCGTTGCGGTCCATCTGGCCGCTCACCTGGCGGTCGTAATAGAACCAGATCATCAGCGACAACAGCAGGCCACCGACAGCGGCCATGCCCAGCATTGCGTAGAACTCGCGCTGGCGTTGCTTGCGCCGTTCGGCGCGCCAGGGCAATAGATTGATGCGTGCCATCAGTCGAAGCTCCTCAGCGCCAGACCGGTCGCGATCATCAGCGCGGGGGCATCCTGGGCCAACGCATGCGCGTTCACCTTCGGCCCCAGGGTCATCTGCGCCAGCGGGTTGGCGACCACGGTCGGCACGCCCAGCTGTTCCTCGACCATCTCCGGCAGGCCACCGAGCACGGCGCAGCCGCCGGCCAGCACGATGTGATCGACGCGGTTGAATTCGCTGCCCGCATAGAAGAACTGCAGCAGGCGGCTGATCTGCTGGACCGTGGCTTCCTTGAACGGCTCCAGCACCTCCATCTCGTAGCTTTCCGGCAGGCCGCCCTGGCGCTTGGCCAGCCCGGCTTCCTCGTAGCTCAGGCCGTAGCGGCGCATGATCTCGTCGGTCAGCTGCTTGCCACCGAACACCTGCTCGCGGCTGTAAAGGCTACGACCGCCGCGCAGGACATTGAGGGTGGTCATGGTGGCGCCGATGTCGACCAGCGCAACCACACCGTCGATGGACACCGGCAGCTCGCTGGCGACCAGGGCGTAGGCGTTCTCGACCGCGAAGGCCTCCACGTCCATCACCTTGGCCTGCAGGCCACCGAGCTCCAGCGCGGACTGGCGCAGCTCGACATTCTCCGAACGCGACGCGGCCAGCAGCACCTGGACCATCTCCGGGTTGTTCGGGATCGACCCGATCACCTCGAAGTCCAGGTTCACTTCCTCGATCGGATACGGAATGTAGTTGACCGCTTCCAGCTCGATCTGGGCTTCCATGTCGTTTTCGTCGAGATCGGCCGGCATCGGGATCACCTTGGTGATCACCGCCGACCCCGCGACGGCGGCAGCGGCCAACTTGGCCTTGCTGCCTGAACGGTTCATCGCCCGGCGGATGGCCTCACCGACGGCCTCCACTTCGACGATGTTCTTCTCCACCACCGCATTCGGCGGAAGAGGTTCCACAGCGTAATGTTCCACGCGGAAACGATTGCCGCTGCGGGACAGCTGCAAAAGCTTTACCGCAGTCGAACTGATGTCGACGCCTACAAGCGGCGACTGACTTTTTGGGATGAGCCCCACGGTTTCTCCCCTGCCGACGGGCACTTGGACGCAAGACCTGCGTCCGAGCATTAATAACGTATTCTTAGCAAATGGCAACGGCCCTGCTGTGAAATCCCTCACGGATTCACCATGCAGCCCCTGACTGTTCCCCTTGCGCTCCCCGGTGCCGACCCCAGCCGCCACCTTGCGTAATCTATACTCTGCGACCACGAAATTCGCAATCGGAATCTGAACCCGATGACTCGACTCCGCCGCTGGCTGCGCTGGATCTTCCTGATTGTCCTGGTCCTGGCGCTGATCGGCGCGGCCGCCGTGGGCGGTCTGTACTATGCCGTTTCCTCCAAGCTTCCCGACGTGCAGACCCTGCGCGACGTGGAAATGCAGGAGCCGATGTACGTCTACGCTGCCGACGGCAAGCTGATGGCGGTGTTCGGCGAGACCCGGCGCACCCCGATCACCATGAAGGACGTGCCCGAGCGGCTGAAGCAGGCCTTCCTGGCCACCGAGGACGCCCGCTTCTACGAACACGGCGGCGTGGACTACATGGGCATCGGCCGTGCGGTCTGGCTGCTGGCCACCACCAACGACAAGCGCGTGCCGGGTGGCTCCACCATCACCCAGCAGGTCGCCCGCCAGTTCTTCCTCAGCTCCGAGTACAGCTACACCCGCAAGCTGGCCGAGATCCTGCTGGCGCGCAAGATCGAGTCCGAGCTGAGCAAGGACGAGATCTTCGAGCTGTACCTGAACAAGAGTTTCTTCGGCAACCGCGCCTACGGCGTGGCCGCTGCCGCCGAGTTCTATTACGGCAAGAAGCTGAACGAGCTGGACCTGGACGAGATGGCCTCGCTGGCCGGTATCCCCAAGTTCCCGTCGTCGGGCAACCCGATCTCCAACCCGGAACGTGCCCGCCAGCGCCGCGACAATTACGTGCTGCAGCGCATGGCCGACCTGAAGTTCGTCAGCCAGGCCGAAGCCGACGCGGCCAAGGCCGTGCCGATGCACGCCACCGCGCATGAGCCGCCGGTGCAGGTCGATGCACCCTACGTGGCCGAGCTGGTGCGCCAGGAAATGATCGCCCGCTTCGGCGGCGACGTGGTCAACAAGGGCTACCACGTCACCACCACGATCGACTCCACCCTGCAGACCGCCGCCAACCTGGCCGTCCGTGATGGCCTGCTGCTGTACGACCACCGCCACGGTTGGCACGGCGTGGAGAAGCAGGTGCAGCTGGGCGCCGGCGACGATACCGCCGCGCTGGCCGAGCACCTGCGCGGCATGTACGGCCAGGCCGGCCTGCTGCCGGCAATCGTCGCCAGCACCGCGGCCGATGGCAGCGCCACGGTGGTGCTGGCCAACCGCACCGAGATCGTGCTGCCAGCCGGTGCCGCCAAGTGGACCAACAAGACCCCGGGCAAGCTGGTGCAGCGCGGCGACATCGTGCGCGTACGCGCCGGTGCCAAGGAAGGGGAGTGGCTGCTGGACCAGATCCCGCGCGGCCAGTCCGCACTGGTCTCGCTGGATGCCCACAGCGGCGCGCTGAAGGCGCTGGTGGGTGGCTTCAGCTTCTCCGGCAACAAGTTCAACCGCGCCACCCAGGCCCGCCGCCAGCCGGGTTCGAGCTTCAAGCCGTTCGTCTACGCGGCCGCTTTCGACAAGGGCTACAACCCAGCCTCGATCGTGCTCGACGCCCCGGTCGTGTTCCGCGATCGCCGCGGCAAGACCTGGGCCCCGCAGAACGACGGCGGAGGCTTCCGCGGCCCGATGCGCCTGCGTGAAGCGCTGGTGCAGTCGCGCAACCTGGTCTCGGTACGCCTGCTCGATGGCATGGGCGTGGACTACGCGCGCAAGTACATCAGCGAGTTTGGCTTTGCCGAATCGGAGTTGCCGCCGAACCTGTCGATGTCGCTGGGCACTGCATCGCTGACCCCGCTGTCGGTGGCGCGTGGCTACGCGGTGTTCGCCAATGGCGGCTCGCGCGTGGATACCTGGCTGATCGACCAGGTCAATGACCGCGACGGCAACCTGGTGTTCAAGGAAAACCCGGCGCTGGCCTGCCGCGACTGCGCCGGCAGCAGCGATCAGCCGGTCAACCAGGTGGTGGATGGCTTCAACTTCGGCGCCCCGGCCCCGAAGGTGGACCCGGCCGCCGCGGCCAAGGCCGAAGCCAAGGTCGAAACCCCGACGGCACCGGCCAACCCGGATGCCCGCACCGCCCCGCGCGCGATCGATGCCCGCACCGCCTACCAGCTGGTGTCGATGATGCGCGACGTGGTCCAGCGCGGTACCGGTGTGCAGGCCAAGGTGCTCGGCCGCGAGGACGTGGGCGGCAAGACTGGCTCCACCAACGACCATCGTGACGCCTGGTTCTCCGGCTTCGGCGGCCCGTACGTGACCACCGTGTGGGTGGGCCGTGACGACTTCCGCTCGCTGGGTTACCGCGAGTACGGTGGCAAGGCGGCGCTGCCGATCTGGATCGACTACATGCGCACCGCGCTGAAGGACACCCCGATCGCGCAGAACGAGCCGCCCAGCGGCATGGTCCAGGCCACGCTCAACGGCGCGACCGAGTGGGTGAAGGTGGAAGACATGGATCGCCTGACCGACTACGACCTGAACCTCAATACGCCGCAGGCCGACGCCGCCGCGTTCGATATCTTCTGAGGAAGAGTTCGGTGGGTGCCAACCATGGGTTGGCACCGATGCGACTGTAGAGCCGAGCCCATGCTCGGCTCCGGACGCCCGCGGTAGAGCAGCCGAGCATGGGCTCGGCTCT
>NZ_KV791458.1:0-24000 GCF_001807895.1 Stenotrophomonas sp. HMSC10F07 | reverse complement strand
TGGCGTCCGTTTTCAGGGGGCCAGATCAGTCCGCCGCATGGATGCGGCGGCCAAGCTTACAGGGACGTACTTGCAGCGTCCCCCGCGCAGCCCACCCGCCCGGCCAAGCCCATGAAGCCGGTCGACTAACAGTCGACCCTACCAAGATGTCGCCACGAGGGGCTACGCCGTTGGCCGGACACCCCGCGACAAACCACCGCACGTGCGCAATCCCCACGAACGGCGGACAATGGAGACCTTGGCGGCCCGCCACGCCGCCCCTCCCGCTTTCCGCTGCAAGGATTCCCCCCATGGCCGCCCGCAAGTCCTCCGCCCCCCTCATCGAAGTCACCGCCCGCCCCGGCCAGCCGCTGGGCATGGCGCCGGCCACCTTCCTGCGCGACTTCTGGCAGAAACGCCCGCTGCTGATCCGCAACGCCTTCCCCAACTTCCAGACCCCGGTGCAGCCGGAAGACCTGGCCGGGCTGGCCTGCGAGGAAGGCGTGCTGGCGCGCCTCATCGAGCACGACAAGACCCGGGACGGCTGGCGCGTGCGCACCGGCCCGTTCCAGGAAGACGTGTTCCCCGCCCTGCCCGACCACGACTGGACCCTGCTGGTGCAGGACGTGGACAAGTGGGACCCGGACGTGCGCGCCCTGATCGAGCACTTCAGCTTCCTGCCGCGTTGGCGCATGGATGACGTGATGATCAGCTTCGCCGCCACCGGCGGCTCGGTCGGCGCCCATGTCGACCAGTACGACGTGTTCCTGCTGCAGGCCCACGGCCACCGCCGCTGGCAGATCGACGCCAGCGAATCGATCAAGGGCAAGCAGCCACCGCTGGGCTTCCGCCCGGACGTGGAACTGAAGCTGCTGAAGGTGTTCAAGCCGACCCACGACTGGGTGCTGGCGCCGGGCGACATGTTGTACCTGCCGCCGAACGTGCCGCACCACGGCGTCGCCGAGGATCCCTGCCTGACGTTCTCCTTCGGCATGCGCGCGCCGTCCTCGGCCGAGCTGATCAGCGACTACCTCGACACCCTGATCGCCGATGCCGACGAGAACATCCGTTACCAGGATGCCGACCTCAAGGTGCCGGCCGACCCGAACGAAATCGACACGGTGGCGATGGCGCGGGTGATCACCGCGCTCAACGCCATCCGCATGAACGACCCGGACAAGCTGGGTGACTGGTTCGGTCGCTTCATCACCACCTACCGCGCCGCCGGCGAAGTGATGGCCCACCAGGCCGCACCGGCACCGGAGGAAGTGGTCCAGGCGCTGGCCTCCGGCCTGCTGCTGCAGCGCCACCCGTGGGCACGCCTGGCCTGGCGCCGGGCCAAGCGCGGCGCCAGCCTGTACGTCAGCGGCCAGGACTTCGCGCTGCCGGTGAAGGACGCCCAGCGCCTGGCCGGTGCCGAGCAGCTCGACGCCGCCGCCTATCGCGGCCTGTCCGACAAGGGCCGTGCCGTGCTCCAGCAGCTGCTGGTCGGTGGCGTGTTCCAGCTGATCGATCCGAACGAGGTGTACGACGCTGAAGAGGAGGACGACGGCGAAGACGCCGTGGTCCTCGGCGAAGTGGTCGAAGGCCGTGACCGCGTCGACGCGATCGACGCCGACGCGGTGTCCGACGATGTCCACTCCGTGACCGTGCACGACGACGGTATCGAGGTCATCGTCAACTTCGAGGACGACGACGAAGACGACAGCACTGGCCGGGCCTGAGCCCTCACCATGATCCGGGTCCAGCAGGTCAGCCACGCCGACGCCCACGTTGCCATCCACGACGTGCGCCAACGCGTGTTCGTGCAGGAACAGGGCATCGCCGCGGAACTGGAACGCGATGCGCTGGACCCGGTCAGCGTCCATGTGCTGGCACTGGACAGTGACAACCAGCCGGTCGGCACCGGCCGGCTGGCCCCGGACGGCCGCATCGGCCGTATGGCCGTGCTGGCCAGCCATCGCAGCCACGGGGTCGGTGAGGCCCTGCTGGAGGCACTGGTCGAGGCCGGGCGCAGGCTCGGCCTGGCCGAGCTGCACCTGCACGCCCAACTGCCCGCCCGCGATTTCTATGCCCGCCAGGGCTTCCTGCCGGAAGGCGAGGCGTTCGAGGAGGCCGGCATCGGCCACCAGCAGATGCGCCGCCGGCTGGGCGCGACCAGCGCGATCGACTGCCGCGCCGAGGCGGTGGCCATCACCACGGCCATCGTCCACCGCGCCCGCCGCCAGCTGTGGCTGCACAGCCGCCAGCTGGACCCGGGACTGCTCGACGCGGCGCCGGTGCAGGCCGCCCTGCGCCGCTTCGTCACCGCCCGCCACGACAAGCAGCTGCGGGTGATCGTGCACGATGCCGCTGCGATCGCCTCTGCCGGGGCACCGCTGCTGGCACTGGCGCAGCGCTTGCCAAGCGTGATCCGGTTCCGCGAGGTCAGCGACCCGGTCGACCGCGCGCTGGCCTCTTCCTGCCTGCTCAACGATGCAGGCGACTTCTACTTTCGTCTGATCGGCCATCGCCTCGACGGCGAGGCCGGCATCGCGCTGCCGGCACGTTCGCAGCCGTTCGGGCAGCAATTGCAGCGCGTCTGGGACCGTTCGCGCGATTGCAGCGAACTGCGCGCGCTCGGCATCTGAGCCGGCACCGCTGACCCAACCTGTCTGGAACCGGCACCGGCGGACGTGGGATGCCCGCAGTGGTGCCCCTTCGTGTCCCGTTGGGGGTACAATTTGGCTGTTTGAACGCGCCCGCGCAGGGCTATTCATCTTCCTGCCGGGTCCTTCTGAAGCCATACCCCACAAAGCGAATCAACACCCTCCATCGTGGACAATCAACTGAAGCAGTTTGCGCAATCTTCGCAACTCGCCGGCGGCAACGCCTCCTATGTCGAGGACCTGTACGAGCAGTACCTGGTCTCCCCGGATAGTGTCGATCCCAAATGGAAAACCTACTTCGACGGCTTCAAGGGCCGCGAAGCAGGTGACATTCCGCACTCGGCCGTCATCTCCCACATCGCGGACGCGGCCAAGGATGCGCTGAAAGCTGGCACCGGCACCGGTGCGGGCGACGAGCGCGAGCGCAATGTCGGTCGTCTGATCACCGCCTACCGCTCGCGCGGCCACCTGGACGCCCGCCTCGATCCGCTGGGCCTGGCCGCGCCGGTGAACACCCCGGACCTGGGCCTGCCGTTCCACAGCCTGTCCGATGCCGATCTCAACAGCGAGTTCAGCACCGGCGGCGTCGGCGGCCAGCCGCGCATGAAGCTGCGCGACCTGCTCGCACGCCTGAAGGCGACCTACACCGGCTCGATCGGTGCGGAGTTCATGCACATCTCCGAGGTCGAGCAACGCCAGTGGATCTACAAGAAGCTGGAAGCGGCCGGTGGCAACTACCAGCTGGACGCTGACACCCAGCGCCGCACCCTGGAGCGCCTGACCGCGGCCGAAGGCCTGGAGCGCTACCTGCACACCAAGTACGTCGGCCAGAAGCGCTTCTCGCTGGAAGGCGGCGACTCGCTGATCCCGATGATGGACACCATCATCCGCAGCGCCGGCAAGGATGGCGTCAAGGACGTGGTGATCGGCATGGCCCACCGCGGCCGCCTGAACGTGCTGGTCAACACCCTGGGCAAGAACCCGCGCAAGCTGTTCGACGAATTCGAAGGCAAGTTCGAGCACGACGAGCACGCGTCGGCCGGCGACGTGAAGTACCACATGGGCTTCTCCGCCGACGTGGCCACCGACGGTGGCCCGGTGCACCTGGCGCTGGCGTTCAACCCGTCGCACCTGGAAATCGCCGACCCGGTCGTGGCCGGTTCCGTGCGTTCACGCCAGGAGCGCCGCAAGGACACCGCGCGCAAGCAGGTCATGCCGATCCTGATCCACGGCGACGCGGCCTTCTCCGGCCAGGGCGTGGTCATGGAGCTGTTCCAGATGTCGCAGGCCCGCGGCTTCGCCGTCGGCGGCACCGTGCACATCGTGGTCAACAACCAGGTCGGCTTCACCACTTCCAACCCGCTGGATACGCGCTCCACGCGCTATGCCACCGACGTGGCGAAGATGATCGCCGCCCCGGTGCTGCACGTGAACGGCGATGATCCGGAAGCCGTCGTGTTCGCCGCGCAGCTGGCCTTCGAGTTCCGCCAGAAGTTCGCCAAGGACGTGGTCATCGACCTGATGTGCTACCGCCGTTGGGGCCACAACGAGGCCGACGAGCCGGCGATCACCCAGCCGCTGATGTACCAGGTGATCCGCAAGCACCCGACCACCCGCGAGATGTATGCCGAGCAGTTGGAAAAGGCGGGCGTGATCGCCGCCGGTGTCGGCAAGGCCATGGTCGATGCCTACCGCGAGAAGCTGGACGCCGGTGAAGTGACCACCGAGCTGGCCAAGGTCGAGAAGACTCCGCCGACCAGCCCGCTGTTCGTCGATTGGCCGAAGCTGCTGGAAGGCAAGCTGTCCGACCCGGTCTCGACCAAGGTCGAGAAGAACAAGCTGGTCGAGCTGGCCAAGCTGATCAACACCATCCCGGACGAAGTGCAGCTGCACTCGCGCGTGGCCAAGGTCTACGACGACCGCCGCAAGATGGCCGCCGGCGAGATCGCGGGCGACTGGGGCTTTGCCGAGAACCTGGCCTACGCCACCCTGCTCGACGAAGGCCACGCGCTGCGCCTGGTAGGCCAGGACGTCGGCCGCGGTACGTTCACGCACCGCCATGCGATCCTGCACGACCAGAAGACCGACAACTACTACATGCCGCTGCGGCAGCTGGTGGATTCGCCGGAGAAGGCCACCGTCATCGACTCGCTGCTGAGCGAAGAAGCGGTGATGGCCTACGAGTACGGTTTCTCCACCACCGATCCGAACACGCTGTGCATCTGGGAAGGCCAGTTCGGCGACTTCGCCAACGGTGCCCAGGTGGTGATCGACCAGTTCATCGCCGCCGGTGAAGCCAAGTGGGGCCGCATTTCCGGCCTGACCCTGCTGCTGCCGCATGGCTATGAAGGACAAGGCCCGGAACACAGCTCGGCGCGCCTGGAGCGCTTCCTGCAGCTGTGCGCCCTGGAGAACATGCTGGTTGTCGTGCCGTCGACCCCGGCGCAGGCCTTCCACATGCTGCGTCGCCAGCTGCACATGACCACCCGCAAGCCGCTGGTGGTGATGTCGCCGAAGTCGCTGCTGCGCCACAAGCTGGCCGTGTCGACCCTGGACGAACTGGCCAATGGCGAGTTCCAGCACCTGATCGGCGACGCCAATGCCGATGCCAAGAAGGTCAAGCGCGTGGTGCTGTGCTCGGGCAAGGTCTACTACGACCTGCTGGAAGACCAGACCAAGCGTGGCCAGGACGACGTGGCGATCATCCGCGTGGAGCAGCTGTATCCGTTCCCGCGTGCGCTGCTGGCTGCCGAGCTGAAGAAGTACGGCAAGGCCACCGACGTGGTGTGGACGCAGGAAGAACCGCAGAACCAGGGCGCGTGGTACCAGATCCGCCACCACCTGCAGTTCTGCCTGGCCGATGGCCAGAACCTGCACTACGCCGGTCGCGCACGTTCGGCGTCGCCGGCTGCCGGTCACATGGCTGACCACGTCCGCGAACAGCAGCAGCTGATTGCCGACGCACTGGTCAACCCGTTCAACGACACGTTCGCTGAATAATCCTCCCCCTATTTAGAAGACAAACCAGGAAGCTCCCGCAATGGCCACCGAAGTCAAAGCCCCGGTACTGCCCGAATCCGTCGCCGACGGCACCATCGCCACCTGGCACAAGAAGGTGGGCGACGCCGTCAAGCGCGACGAAAACCTGCTTGACCTGGAAACCGACAAGGTCGTGCTGGAAGTGCCGTCGCCGGTTGACGGCGTGCTGAAGGAAATCAAGTTCAAGGAAGGCGATACCGTGACCTCCAGCCAGGTCGTGGCGATCATCGAAGAAGGCGCCGTGGCTGCGGCTCCGGCCCCGGCCGCTGAAGAGAAGAAGGCTGAAGCCGCACCGGCCGCCGCTGCTCCGGCCGCTGCCGCCGCTCCGGCTCCGGCTGCCAAGTCGGCCGCCGACACCCTGCCGCCGGGCGCCCGCTTCACCGCCATCACCGAAGGCGTGAACCCGGCCGACGTCGACGGCACCGGCCGTCGTGGTGCAGTGACCAAGGAAGACATCGTCAACTTCGCCCGCAACGGCGGCGCCGGCAAGGCCGGTGGTGCACGTCCGGAAGAGCGCGTGCCGATGACCCGCATCCGCAAGCGCATCGCCGAGCGCCTGATGGAGTCGAAGAACTCCACCGCCATGCTGACCACCTTCAACGAAGTCGACCTGTCCAAGGTGTCGGCGGCGCGCAAGGAGCTGCAGGACGAGTTCGTCAAGGCCCACGGCATCAAGCTGGGCTTCATGAGCTTCTTCGTGAAGGCCGCTGCCAACGCGCTGCAGCGCTTCCCGCTGGTCAACGCCTCGATCGACGGCGACGACATCATCTACCACGGCTACTCGGACATCTCGATCGCCGTGTCGACCGAGAAGGGCCTGGTCACGCCGGTCCTGCGCAACGTCGAGCGCATGTCGTTCGCCGACATCGAGAAGACCATCGCCGACTACGCCAAGAAGGCACGTGACGGCAAGCTGGGCCTGGAAGAACTGCAGGGCGGCACCTTCACCGTGACCAACGGCGGCACCTTCGGTTCGCTGCTGTCGACCCCGATCATCAACCCGCCGCAGAGCGCCATCCTGGGCATGCACGCCATCAAGGAGCGTCCGATCGCCCAGAACGGCCAGGTCGTGATCGCGCCGATGATGTACCTGGCGCTGTCCTACGACCACCGCATCATCGACGGCAAGGACTCGGTGCAGTTCCTGGTGGACATCAAGAACCAGCTGGAAAACCCGGGCCGCATGCTGTTCGGCCTGTAAGAAACCTCCCGCCCCTCCGCGCCTGCGCGGAGGGGTTCTGGTAATGCATCAAGGAATAATTCAATGGCTGAACAATTCGACGTCGTCGTCATCGGTGCCGGCCCGGCCGGTTACCACGCTGCCATCCGCGCGGCCCAGCTGGGCCTGAAGACCGCCTGCATCGACGCAGCGCTGGGCAAGGACGGCAAGCCGGCCCTCGGCGGCACCTGCCTGCGCGTGGGCTGCATCCCGTCCAAGGCGCTGCTCGATTCCTCGCGCCAGTTCTGGAACATGGGCCACATCTTTGGCGACCACGGCATCAGCTTCAAGGATGCCAAGATCGACGTCGAGGCGATGATTGGCCGCAAGGACAAGATCGTCAAGCAGTTCACCGGCGGCATCGGCATGCTGTTCAAGGCCAACAAGGTCGCCGCCTACTACGGCTTCGGCCAGCTGCAGCCGGGCAACGTGGTCAAGGTGAAGCAGCACGACGGTTCGGAAGTCGAGCTGAAGGGCACCAACGTCATCATCGCGGCCGGTTCGGATTCGATCGAACTGCCGTTCGCCAAGTTCGACGGCGAGACCATCGTCGACAACGTCGGCGGACTGGACTTCACCGAAGTGCCGAACCGCCTGGCGGTGATCGGTGCCGGCGTGATCGGCCTGGAACTGGGCAGCGTGTGGAAGCGCCTGGGCGCTGAAGTCACCATCCTTGAGGCCATGCCGGAGTTCCTGGCGGCTGCCGACGCCGAAGTGGCCAAGGCCGCTGCCAAGGAATTCAAGAAACAGGGCCTGGACATCAAGCTCAATGCCAAGGTTTCCAAGACCGAGATCACCGGCAAGGGCAAGAAGAAGGAAGTCATCGTCACCTACACTGACGCGGAAGGCGAAAAGACCCTGACCGTGGACAAGCTGCTGGTGGCCGTCGGCCGTCGCGCCGCCACCAAGGGCCTGCTGGCCGAAGGCACCGGCGTCAAGGTCAACGAGCGCGGCCAGATCGAAGTCGACGCGCACTGCCACACCGGCGTCAACGGCGTGTGGGCGGTCGGCGACTGCGTGCGCGGCCCGATGCTGGCGCACAAGGGCTTCGAGGAAGGCATCGCGGTGGCTGAGCTGATCGCCGGCCTGCCGGGCCACGTCAACTTCGACACCATCCCGTGGGTCATCTACACCGAGCCGGAACTGGCCTGGGTCGGCAAGACCGAAGCCCAGCTGAAGGCCGAGGGCATTCCGTACAAGGCCGGCAGCTTCCCGTTCGCCGCCAACGGCCGTGCCGTAGCGATGATCGAGCCGGCGGGGTTCGTGAAGATCCTGGCCCATGCCGAAACCGATCGCATCCTCGGCATGCACCTGGTTGGCGCCAACGTCTCCGAACTGGTGCACGAAGGCGTGCTGACCATGGAGTTCAGCGGCTCGGCCGATGACCTGGCCCGCATCTGCCACGCCCACCCGTCGCTGTCGGAAGTGATCCACGACGCCGCGATGGCGGTCAGCAAGCGCGCCATCCACAAAGCGAACTGATCGTCCACCTGGTAGTGCCGGCCGCTGGCCGGCTTCACCCGGATTCAAGAAGCCCCGCCTCGGCGGGGTTTTTTGTTGCTCATTTTCCTGTAGCGCCGAGCATTGGGCTCGGCGCTACACCTTTCCAGCGGGCTTCTTCGGTGGATCGTCACAGATCCGATGCTGCACCACCGTCTCGCCGACCTTCCATTCCTTCGTGACCCGGCAGCGCTCCCTGTCCCCGGGCCGCGTCGAAGCCTTCGCCCCAGCAGCATTCGCTTCGTCGGCACCGGCTGCCTGCTGGCGCTCCAGCCACACCGAAGGCGGTGCTGGAGGAGCGGCCTGTAGCGGGCCCGCCAACAGGGCCAGACCGACCAGCACCAGCGCCCTCATGCGGGCACCGCCCGGCCACCGAGCATGCGCGCCGGCAGCATGAACAGCGCGCGCAGGAAGGCGAACAGCGCCGAGAAGGTGATGCCGACCAGTCGGAACGGCAGGCTCAGCAGCCACACGAACGGCCAGGCGATCAGGGCGAGGATCGCCAGCGGCCAGCACAGTACGAACAGCAGGCACCACACACCGAGCGCGAACAGGGTCTTCATCACGGTCTCCTTGGGACGGCACCCTGCCGCCTGCGGACACCTTGGCGCCCTGCCCTGGCGCCGGCAAACAGTTTGCGACGAAACCGGGCTGGCGGCGATGAAACCGGCCCAGCGCAGTGCAACGCCACGCCCATGCCCATGCCCGGCTGCGCTTCGTGGCGACCGCATGGAACCCGCGCTGACAGCAGCTCCTGCCGGTGCCTTGGCTCGCCCGATGGTGGTTGCCGGCCAGCGGCCGGCATGACCGCTATTCGAACGAACCGACCGAGTCGTGGGCCAGGTTGTCGAAGCGGGTGTACTCACCGAAGAACTTCAGTTTGCACGAGCCGGTCGGGCCACCACGGTGCTTGCCGATGATGATTTCGGCCAGGCCCTTGTCCGGCGAGTTTTCCTTGTTGTAGTAGTCGTCGCGGTAAATGAACACGATCATGTCCGCGTCCTGCTCGATTGCGCCCGATTCGCGAAGGTCGGCCATCACCGGGCGCTTGTCGGTACGCGTTTCCAGCGAGCGGTTGAGCTGCGACAGCGCGATCACTGGCACGTTCAGTTCCTTGGCCAGGCCCTTCAGCGAACGCGAGATTTCCGAGATTTCGGTCGCGCGGTTCTCGCTGTTGCCCGGCACGCTCATCAGCTGCAGGTAATCGATCACCACCAGGCCCAGGTCATGCTCGCGCTTGAGGCGGCGGCACTTGGAACGCAGCACTTCCGGCGACACGCCCGGCGTGTCGTCGATGAAGATCTTGGTTTCCTTCAGCATCTTGATCGCGCTGGTGACGCGGCTCCAGTCCTCGTCTTCCAGCTGGCCGGTACGCAGGCGCTGCGCGTTGATGCGTCCATTGGAGGAAATCAGGCGCATCGCCAGCTGCGACGCCGACATTTCCATCGAGAACACCGCCACGCCCTTCTTCGACTTGATCGCCGCGTACTCGGCGATGTTCAGCGCGAAGGTGGTCTTGCCCATTGCCGGGCGCGCCGCGAGGATGATCAGGTCGGTCGGCTGCAGGCCAGCGGTCATCGCGTCGAAATCGTTGTAACCGGTCGGCAGGCCGGTGATGTTGCCGCCGTTCTCGAAGCGGTTGCGCAGCTCCTCGAAGGCATCCTTCAGTGCACCGGGCATGGCCACGAAATCGGTACGGCCACGCGCACCCTGTTCGGCGATTGCAAACACGCTCTTTTCCGCCGAGGCCAGCAGCTCGCTGCTGTCACGCCCCTCTGGCTGGAAACCGTCGTTGACGATGTCGGTGCCGACCTGGATCAGCTGCCGCAGCACCGCCTTGTCGCGCACGATCTCGGCGTAGGCCACGATGTTGGCAGCTGACGGCGTGGTACTGGCCAGTTCAATCAGGTAGGCGCCGTCACCCACCAGTTCCATCTTGCCCTGCGATTCAAACCACTCGCCCAGCGTCACCGCGTCGAACGGCCGTTCGCGCTCGGACAGCTCGCGGATCGCACGATAGATCATCTGGTGATCGCGACGATAGAAGTCGCTTTCGGTCAGCTGGTCGTTGACACGGTCATACGCCTCGGGCGCCAGCATCAGGCCACCCAGCACCGCCTGCTCGGCTTCCACCGAATGGGGCGGTACCCGCAACTGGTCGATGCGCGACTCGTCGCGATCGCGATCGAAGCCATCACCGCGCTCTCTGCGGTTGGAACGGAAGCCGGGACGAGCGGACATGCTGCGGTGTTTCCTGCAAAAGTGGGCCAGACGAGTGTAGGCATGTGCCGACCCCGGCAGCCATGGACAAGCCTGTGGATAAGCCGTGGGAAAACGGGGGATATCCGCCGGTACCTGGCCAGACTGGCGTGAAAGCGTCGCACTGCCTGCGACGGGCGCCGTTGCGGCGCCCGAGCGGGACATTATCGCAGATCAACGCCCCGGGGTCGGATCCCCTGCGACGCAGGGGACTCTGACCCGCAGGCGTCAATCGCCCTTGACGTGCACTGCGATCAACGCCAGGAACCGGTCCACGTAGCCCTGCAGGAACTTCTGCGTGCCTTCGTTGTGGATCGTGCCATCGGCATCGATCAGGCCGTCCTTGAAGTGGATGAATGCCTCCGGCTGGCCCAGCACATGCATGTCCAGGAAGGCCAGGCTGTTGCGCAGGTGCTGCTGGGCCACGGCGGTACCGATCTGGCCGATGGAGGCGCCGATCACCGCCGCCGGCTTGCCGGCAAACGCACTGTCACCGTACGGGCGCGATCCGATATCGATGGCGTTCTTGAGCACGCCGGGCACCGACCGGTTGTACTCGGGTGTCACGAACAGCACCGCGTCGGCGGCGCGCACCTGATCCTTCAGCCGGGTGCCCTGCGGCGGATAATCAGCGTCGAAATCCTGGTCGTACAACGGCAGATCGCCGATCTGCACGTACTGGAAGCGCGCGCGATCACCGGCGAGCTTCTCCAGCGCATGGGCCAGCTTGCGGTTGCAGGAATCCTTGCGCAGGCTGCCAACGAACACGGCGATGGTGGGGACGGACATCGGGACATACTCCTCACGGTGCGGGAGGCCCAGCCTAGTCGCCAGGCCCGTGCCATCCGGTGAAGATCAGCCGCCGGTCACGCCGGTCACGCCGGTCCGCACCTGCCGCCAATGCGCCTGCCAGGCCTGGAACATCAGCACGTTCCACAAGTGGGTATGCCACTTGCGCTGCCCCCCCAGGAACTGCTGCCACAGCGGCTGCACCGCCGCCGCCGACAGCACGCCCTCACGCTCCAGCCGCGCCGGCTGCAGCAGGTCCTCTGCCCAGGGTCGCAGGTCGCCCTTCAACCAGTCACTGACCGGTGCGCCGAAACCGCGCTTGGGACGGTGCACCATTGAATGCGGCACGTAACGGCCCAGCACGCGCTTGAGCAGCACCTTGCTGGTCGTCTCACTGCGCTTGAAGCCCAGCGGCAGCGACCAGGCGAACTCGGCCACGCGCCAGTCCAGCAATGGCGCGCGCGCCTCCAGGCTGACCGCCATCGAGGTCCGGTCGACCTTGCACAACAGGTCATCGGGCAGGTAGGTCACGAAATCGGCCAGCATCATCGCGTCGGCCGGTGTCCCCGCGCCGTGCAGCGGATCGGCCAGGTCGTAGAAGCTGCCGGCCGCCTGCGCACCGGGTACCGCCGCGGCAGGGTCGCGCCAGCGCGAGATGCGGTTGCGGTAGACGTCGCCGATGCCACGTGCGCCTGTCTCGGCCAGCAGCGCCGCCAGGCCACCGGTCCGCGAGGCCTCGCCCTGCTGCTGCGAGCGTGCGCCCATCCAGCGCCGCAGCGGCCCCGGCACGCGTCCGAGCATCTGCCAGTTGCGCAGCGCGCGTACATAGCGGGTGTAGCCGAAGAACAGCTCATCGCCACCGTCGCCGGACAGCGCGACGGTCACGCCCTGCCGTGCCAGCCGTGCCACCAGCGCGGTCGGCACCTGCGACGCATCGGCAAAAGGTTCATCGAACATCGCCGGCAACTGAGGCACCACCGCCAGCGCGTCGGCGCCACTGACGTACAACTCGGTGTGATCACAGCCGAGATGAGCCGCCAGCTCCCTGGCCAGCGGAGCTTCGTCATGTCCCGAGTCGGTGAAGCCGATGCTGAAACTATGCACCGGCTGCCCGCTCTGCGCCTGCATCAGCGCTGCCACCAGCGATGAGTCCGTGCCGCCGGACAGGAACACGCCGACCGGCACGTCGGCCACCATGCGCAGCGCCACCGCATCGCGCAGCAGCGTATCCAGCTGTTCCTCGGCCTCCTCGATGCGGCCCTGGAACGGGGCGGCCAACGCCGCCTGCATGCGTGCACGCGCATCCCAGTACGGGCGCTGCGCCTGCTCCGGGCGGTGTGCCGCGGCGCCAGCGGCCACAGCCGCTGCATCCAGCCGCAGCACCCGGCCCGGCATCAGCTTGTAGCAGCGCTGGTGGATGCTGTGCGGCGCCGGGATGTAATCCAGCCGCAGCAGCAAGGTGAGCGCATCGCGGTCGATGTCGTTGTCGAACGCCGGGTGTTGCCAGAGCGCCTTCAGTTCCGAACCGAACACCAGCGCGTCGCCGGCCCAGCCGTAGTACAGCGGCTTCTTGCCGACGCGGTCGCGGGCCAGCCACAGGCAACGATCCTGACGGTCCCACAGCGCGATGGCGAACATGCCGTTGCAGCGCTGCAGGGTGTCTTCGACGCCCCACTGCAGGATCGCCGCCAGCAGTACTTCGGTGTCGGAATGGCCGCGGAAGGTGTGCCCCAGCGGCTCCAGCTGTTCACGCAGGGCCGCGAAATTGTAGACCTCGCCGTTGTAGGCCATCACGTAGCGGCCGTCCGCCGAGGCCATCGGCTGGTGGCCCAGCGGGGACAGGTCGAGGATGCTCAGGCGTCGATGCGCCAGCGCGATGCCCGCCTCGGCATCGACCCAGCTGCCGCCATCATCCGGCCCGCGATGGTGCAGCGCCTGGCCCATGGCCAGCGCCTGCGCCTGCAGCGCCTCGGCCGACGCCAGCGGCGCCGGCAACAACATTCCCGCCAATCCACACATGCATCAGGGTTCCTGCGCCAGGTCGAGGGCGGCGCCAATCACCGCATTGTCGCTTGGAAGCCCGAACATTGCTGCCCCTGCCAGTGGCGTGTAGGTGTCGGCGCCACAGACGCGGCGCAGCGGCAGGTGACCAAAGCCGGCCTCGACCAGTGCCGTGACCACGCCCTCACCCACTCCGCCGCTGTGGCGGCCTTCGTCCAGCACCAGCACCCGCCGCGCGCTCGCGGCCTGGGCCGCGATGAAGCCGGCATCCAACGGTACCAGCCAGCGCAGGTCGACCACCCGCACCTGCCAGCCCAGCTGCTGCTCGATCGCCCGCGCCGCGCGCAACGCCATCGGCACGCCATTGCCATAGGTGTAGATCACCAGGTCTCCGGCCTCCGGTGCATACACCCGGCCCTCGCCCGGCACCAGCGCCTGGCCCTGTGCCGGGTAGTCGAACAGCCACTGGCCATCCCCTGCTTCGTGCAGGTCCTTGCTCATGTACAGCGCGATCGGCTCCAGGAACACCGCCACGCGCCCATCCACCCGCGCCAATGCGGCCAGCGTGCGCAGCATCATCACCGCATCGTCACCGCGCGAGGGGCAGCCGACCACCAGCCCGGGGATGTCGCGCAACGCGGTGATCGAGTTGTCGTTGTGGAAGTGCCCGCCGAAACCCTTCTGATAGCCCAGCCCGGCCACCCGCACCAGCATCGGGTTGCGGTACTGGTCGTTGGAGAAGAACTGCAGCGAACAGGCTTCACCACGCAGCTGGTCGATGGCGTTGTGCAGGTAGGCCAGGTACTGGATCTCCGGAATCGGCAGCATGCCCAGGTTGGCCAGGCCCTGCGCCATGCCCAGGATCATGGTTTCATCCAGCAGCGTGTTGAACACCCGGCGTGGACCGAAGCGGCGCAGCAGATCCTTGGTGACGGTGTAGACACCGCCCTTCTGAGCCACGTCCTCGCCGAACAGCAGGCTCTGCGGATACTTCGCAAGCAGTTCCAGCAGGCCGTGGTTGATCTGGATCGCGAGATGCCGTGGCGCCTGTCGTTCCGGCAAGGCCTCGGTACCGCCATAGAGTGCCTCGCGCGCTTCGTCGGCGACCTCGCGCCGGGCTTCGGCCTGCACCGCTGCGGGCGTATAGGGTGCCAATGGCGCCATGACCTCCTGCAGCGACTGCAGCTTCGCACGGCCTTCGGCATCGGCAGCGGCGGCCATGCAGCGCGCGCGCATTGTCTCGTAGGCCACTTCGATGGCGGCTGCATCCATCCAGCCCGATTCCAACGCGATCTGCGCCGAGCGCAACAGCGGATCCTGTGCCTCGGCCGCGCACAATTCCGGCAATGCACGCCATTCCACCTCGAAGTCGGTGCCGGCGTGGCCCATCAGGCGCGTGGTGCGCAGATGCAGGAAGGTCGGTAGCCGCGTCCGCCGGCAGTGGTCCACTGCGGCCTGCACCTGGGCGTGCCCAGTGGCCAGGTCGAGGCCATCGGCAAAGAAATAGTCCAGCCCTGGCTGGTGGCTGAAGCGCTCGGCAATCCAGCCGTCCGGCGTCTTCACCGAGATGCCCAGCCCGTTGTCCTCGCAGACGAACAGGATTGGCGCCGGCAGTTTCTGGTAGGCCGCCCACATCGCGGTGTTGAATGCGGTCTGCGCAGTGGCATGGTTGGCCGAGGCGTCGCCGAACGAGCACAGCACGATGCTGTCGGCCGGAATGGGAAGCGCATGGCCCAGCCGCTTGCCACTCTCGATGGCCAGCGCGGTGCCCAGCGCTTTCGGCAGGTGCGAGGCGATGGTCGAGGTCTGCGGCAATACCCACAATGGCTTGCTGCCCCACACCTTGTGCCGGCCGCCACTGGCCGGGTCATCGGCGCTGGCCGCGAATGAAAGCGCCGCATCGCGCAACGGGTCGATGCCCGGCACCTGGCGCGAGCGCTCGACCATGAAGGCGCCGGAGCGATAGTGCAGGAATGCGGGGTCGGTATGCCGGCAGGCCCGCGCCAGCAGCGCGTTGCCTTCATGGCCGGACGACCCGATGGTATAGAAGACCTTGTTCTGCACGCGCAATACGCGCGCCATCAGGTCCAGCTGGCGGCTGGCCAGCTGGGAATCGAACAGCTCACCGAAGGCCGCAGCGCTGAGCGAGCTGCCCGGCAGGATCGGCGCGTCCGGTGCAGGACGTGCGCGCGGTGTGCCTCGCCAGCCACGCACCGCGTCGAGGAAATTGGCGTCGCACACTTCGGCGCGGTTGAGCACGCGCATGCGCGCAGGAATCGGATCTGGAACCACAGCAAACATCGAACACCCTCCGTGTCGTTGTTGCATTCCACCCGGCAACGCCGGGCGCTACCCTGTGGGATCAGGCAGCCTCGAAGCGCGCGCGCACCTCGGCGGTCACCGCTGGCATCGCCACGAAGCGCGGCTGCGCGCGCACGCGCTGCAGCCAGGCGCGCACTTCCGGGAAGGGCGCCAGGCTGATGCCGCCCTCGCCTGCGACGTCGGTATAGGCGAACAGCGCAATGTCGGCGATACCGTATGCGCTGCCGGTGAACCACTGCGCTTCGCGCAGGTGCTGCTCCATCACCGCCAGCGCGGTGGCGGCGCGCTCGTGCAGGCGTGGCAGTTCAGCACGTCGCGGTGAATCGGGCGGTGTCCAGCCGCGGATGAAGCGCGCTACCGCCACGCATGGCTCGTGCGTGTACTGCTCGAAGAACATCCAGCTCAATGCCTGCGCGCGTTCCCAACCGTCGGTAGGCAGGTAGGGCGTCCCTTCGGCCAACCAGAACAGGATCGCATTGGATTCAGTCAACACGCGGCCATCGTCGCGGACGATCAACGGCACCTTGGCGTTGGGATTGAGCGCAAGGAACTCGGCGGTGTGGGTCTGGCCATGGGCACTGTCCACTTCCACCCAGCGGTAGCGGCTGCCGAGCTGCTCCAGCAGCAGGCGGACCTTGTGGCAATTGCCGGACACCGACATGCCATGCACCGTCAACGGGACGCGCTCTTCCACCATTGCCTGCTTCCTCGGATCCGGCCGGCGGCCAGCTGCACGCAGTCTGGCAAGCCCGCCGGTGAATGCCAAGCGCGGATGCAGCATGGCACCACGGTAACGCTGGCCGCTGGCCGGCAATCGCACGAATCCTGCCACATCGAGGTTGCCGGCCAGCGGCCGGCACTACCTGCAACGCTCAGCGCGCGCGCTGGCGCCATTGTTCGCGCGACTGGCCCCAGATCTGCATCGGCTTGTCGTTGTACGGCGGCGGCAGCTCTCCCATGCGCAGCAGCGTGCTGCCCAGCTTGCGCGCGACCGCCCTCGAGTTGTCGTTGTTCTCGGCGATGGTGTGGATCACCTCGTCCCAGCCCAGCGTGTCGAATGCCCAGTCGATGGCAGCAACCGCCGCTTCCGGTGCATAGCCCCGGCCCCAGCTGGCATGCCGAATACCCCAACCGACCTCGGTTCCAGGCCAGTCCTGCGGCTGCCACGGTCCCATCCGGCCGATCCAGTCACCGCTGGATTTCTCGATCACGCTGAACATCGAGAAGCCGAACAGCTGCCAGGCGCCGGCCAGGCTGCAGAAGCCGCGCCATGCCACCGAGGGCGGTTGAACACCCCCCAGGGTGCGCATCGTTTCCTCGTCGGCACAGAATGCCAGGTACGGTTCGTAGTCCTCGCGCAGCAGCGGGCGCAGGATCAGCCGCTCGGTTTCCAGGCGCAGGTCGAAGATGCTCATGCCGACTCCTTGTCTAAGGGGGGGGGGCATCCATCATGGTCGATTCCCTTTCCCCACGGATCAATGCCCGTGCGCACAACGAAACGGGCCGGCATGAGCCGGCCCGTCGGGTGCAGCAGGGTGTTCTGGATTACTGGCGCGTGGCCGCAGTGGCGCCGGCAGCAGCGGTCTGCGTGACCAGCTGGCCATCGACCACCGGCAGGCGATCGCTGGTCGGCTTGTTGTCCATGCGCACGGTCTTCTCGGCGCCATCATAGCGATAGGTCACGTTGTAGCCCTTCACCACATCATTGGTACCCATGGCGATGCGGCTGCCCGGCTTGCTGGCCATGCGCATGGTGCCGGTGGTGCCGTCTTCGTTGCGATAGGTCACGTTGTAACCGGTGACGCGGCTCGACTCGGACGTTGCGGTTTCGGTGTGGCACTGGCGCTCGGTACGATTGACCACCCGGCCGCCCACATGGCGCTTGTCGATCTGGTTGCCGATGAAGCCACCGGCCACCGCACCGGCTGCGGTCGCGGCCTTCTTGCCGTTGCCGCCACCGACCTGGTTGCCGAGCAGGCCACCCACCACCGCGCCGACCACGGTACCGCCGACGTTGCCATCACGCTCCGGCAGGCGTTCCTGCACCGTCACGTCCTGGCAGACCTCGTGCGGAGTCTGGGTGGTGGAGGTCTCGCGCACCGGATCGGTGCCGATCACGGTGGCATAGGCCTTCTGCTTCTCGGTGATCGGGTCGACCTTCAGCACATCGGCATATTCCAGCCCGCGCGGCGCGGACGGGTCGAGCTGGTCACCACGCACGCCATCGTCGGTGGCGTTGCCATCGACCAGGCGCGACTCGCCATTGGGGGTTGCGGCGCTGATGGAGTCGGGCGAGCGGTCGCCACTCTTCATGAAGGCGGCGGTGGCGATGCCACCAACCAGCAGCGCGCCCGCTGCGACCAGGACAGTTGTAGTTGTGCTTTTCATGACCTGCTCCTTGCGGACCATCCGCAACGTTCTCGGGACAGATTGCAGCACGCGCTGCCTGAACGGAATCTCCACATTTCCTGCTCATTGCTGTAACCCATTCAGCATCGGGAAATGCAGGGCCCGTGGTAGCGTTTGCATATTCCCCACGAGGATCCCCGCCATGGCCAACCCGATGCTGCTGCCAGTACTGCAATGGGCGCGCCGGCTGCGCTACCCCACCCTGTTCAAGCTCACCGCCGGCCTGTTCGTGCTGACGCTGTTCATCCCGGACCCGATTCCGTTCATCGATGAGCTGGTGCTGGGCTTCGGCACGCTGCTGCTGGCGAACTGGAAGAGCCGCAACGCCACCACGCCACCGCCGCTGGAACAGCGTTGAGCGTGCTGGTCGACAGCCACTGTCATCTCGACGCGAGCGCGTTCGACCCTGACCGTGCCGCGGTGATCGAGCGGGCGCAGGCCGTGGGTGTGCGCCAACAGGTGGTGCCAGCGGTCACCGCTGCCAGCTGGCCGAAACTGCGCGAGGTCTGCCAGCAGGCGTCCGGGCTGTACCCGGCCTTCGGCCTGCACCCGATGTTCCTGGCCGATCACCAGCCTGGGCACCTGCCACTGCTGCGCGAGTGGATCGAGCGCGAACGCCCCTGCGCGATCGGCGAATGCGGCCTCGACTTCTTCGTCGAAGGACTGGATGCCGAGGCTCAACAGGCGTATTTCATCGGCCAGCTGGAACTGGCCCGAGAATTCGATCTGCCGGTGATCGTGCACGCGCGACGCGCGGTGGATGCGGTGATCGCCGCGATCCGTCGCGTCGGCGGCCTGCGCGGCGTGGTGCACAGTTTTTCCGGCAGCCCCGAACAGGCCGCGCAACTGCACAGGCACGGCTTCCTGCTGGGCCTTGGCGGTCCGCTGACCTACGAGCGGGCGCAGCGCCTGCAACGGCTGGTACGCGGAATGCCGCTGGAGCAGCTGCTGCTGGAAACCGACGCGCCCGACCAGCCCGACGCAGGGGTCCGCGGCCAGCGCAACGAACCGGCACGGCTGGCAACCATTGCCCGGCACGTGGCCGCGCTGCGCGGAATGGAGCTGGAGGCCCTGGCACAGGCCACGACAGAGAATGCACGGCGGCTGTTCGCGCTGCCGGCAATGTGACGGCGGGGGCCCGACCTTGGCCGGCACGCTGTAACGACGGCGACGAACCCGATGCCGGCCAGCGGCCGGCACCACCGTCACGCGTCGGCGTGGGCCTCGGTCACCTCGGTTTTCGCCTTCTTCGGCTCCAGCAGCATCTCAAGCGCCTTGCCCACCGCCGCAAAGGCGAACGCGCCGGTGATGTGGGTCGCCGCGCCCAGACCGGCGCCGCAGTCCAGCTTCAACGCCGCATCGGCACCCAGGTTCGGACGAATGCCGCAGACGCTGCCATCGGCCTGCGGGTACTTCACATTCTCCAGCGAATACACCGCCGGCACGCCGAAATAGCGCTTGGCGTTCTTCGGGAAGTTGAACTCGCTGCGCAGCTTCTTGCGGATCAGTGCCAGCATGGCGTCATGCTCGGTGCGCGAGACATCGCGGATACGTACCAGGGTCGGGTCGGTGCGGCCACCGGCAGCGCCGACGGTCAGCAGCGGCAGCTTGCGGCGGCGGCACCAGGCGATCGTCTCGACCTTGACCCGGAAGCTGTCGCAGGCATCGATCACCAGATCGAACCCGCGGTCCAGCAGCTCAGCCATGTTGGACATCGTCAGGAATGCCTGCACGGCATCGACGTCGATCCCCGGATTGATCGCACGGCAGCGCTCGGCCATCGCCTCGGCCTTGTTGCGCCCGTAATTGCCTTCCATCGCCGGCAGCTGCCGGTTGGTGTTGGACACGCAGATATCGTCGGCATCAATCAGGGTCAGATGACCGACCGCCGAACGGGCCAGCGCCTCCACCACCCACGAGCCGACGCCGCCCATGCCGACCACCGCCACGCGGCTGCCCTGCAGGCGCTCGAGCGCACCCACGCCATACAGCCGTTCGATGCCGGCAAAGCGTTGTTTGACCTGTTCGTTCATCGGGCTATTTTAACGTGCAGGTGTCAGCGCCCAAAGCACGCCGGCGTCGAACCCACCGTTGCATGCCCGGAGAGCCCGCATGAACGCCAGCCCGCCCCGCCGCCTGTCCCCTACCCATCGCTACCTGTTCGTACTGTGCCTGGGCCTGCTGATCGGCCTGGTCGCCACGGTGATGGTAGGCCGCGCCCTGCAGGCGCGTCGCGACCCGTTTCCGGACAGCCTGATGCAGGTGATGCAGCGGCAGTCGCAGCTGCTGCAGCGGGCCCAGCAGCAGAACCGCTGCAGCCTGGCCGACAGCGTGCCGCGGCTGCAGGCGCTACGCCTGTTGTCCAATGACCTGGACCTGGCGTTTCCCGGGCTGAAGGACAGCACGCAGTTCCAGCAGCACGCCAGCCGACTTCGCGGCAACCTCAACACGGCGCTGGCTGCACCGCCAGGCGACTGCAGGGCCTTGGCCCAGCTCGTGGAAACGCTGCAGGCCGATTGCCGGGCCTGCCACCAGGATTTCCGCTGAGGCGCGTTCATCCTGCAGCCGGGCATCGGGTGCGTGGTTGGCGCGTTGTTCACGTTCGAAGGGAGAGGATTCGTCCACCCTGCTGCATGACGCAGTACCACCCAACATACCCGCCTTCACGGCCAGGAGACGCCCCATGAAGATCCAGCTCATCGCCGCCAGCGCCATCGCTACCCTCGCGCTGGCCGGTTGTGCCACCTCGCCCGGTTACAGTGGCGGTGGTTACAACAACGGCTACAACAACGGCGGCTACGGCAACAACGGCGGCTACAACCAGGGCCGCTGCGCGGACTGTGGCATCGTCACCCGCATCAACACCGTGCCCTCGGGCCGCACCGCGCCCAGCGCGACCGGCGCGATCCTCGGCGGCATCGTTGGCGCCGTGGCCGGCCATGAAATCTCCGACCACACCGGTGGCAGCCGTGGCAACAAGAACATTGCCGCCGCTGCAGGCGCAGTCGGTGGCGCCCTGGCCGGCAACCAGATCCAGAAGAATGTGACCAGCGATACCTACGACATCAGCGTGCGCATGGATGATGGCCGTACCATCGTGGTCAACCAGCGTGACCTGGGTGGCATCCGTGAGAACACCTATGTGCGCGTGGTCAACGGCAAGGTCATCCTGCGCTGACCTGCAGCGGGCCAAAGGCAAAGAAAAAGGCCCGCTTGCGCGGGCCTTTTTTCATGCCGACGGACGGCAGGTGTTACATCGGCTGGACCTTGTCAGCCTGCAGGCCCTTCTGGCCCTGCACGACTTCAAAGCTCACACTCTGGCCTTCCTTGAGGCTCTTGAAGCCCTGGGTCTCGATGGCGCGGAAGTGCACGAACACGTCCTCGCCATTCTGCCGGCTGATGAAGCCGAAGCCCTTCGCATCGTTGAACCACTTTACGGTACCGGTCTCGCGATCAGCCATCTCACTAACTCCCTTTGACTCTCTCTTGTTGTTGGAAACGCCTGGTGGGCGGCTGACAAGCAAGGGGGAAGCGAGGTGCATCGATGCAGCGGATCGGGAAGATCTTGCTTCATCAGGCCACGATCCACGGTGACCTTGCCAAGCTCAGCGACTGCAACTTAACCCGGCCAAAACGAAAAAGCAACTGGCAAAATCTTTCACTGTCAACCCCAAAACGGACTCCATACGGGACAGCATGGGACTCTCATTCATCTTGTATCTGCTAGCGGTCATTTTTGTCCTGATAGGCATCGCCGGCATCATCCTGCCGGCCCTCCCGGGCATCCCGCTGGTGTTCATCGGACTGCTGCTGGCCGCCTGGGCCGACGGCTTTGCCCACGTCGGCTGGCCTACCCTGGTCGCGCTTGGGGTACTGACCCTGCTTTCGCTGCTGGTGGACGTGCTGGCCACGGTGGTCGGCGCGCAGCGTGTCGGTGCCAGCCGCAAGGCGCTGTGGGGAACCTTCGTCGGCAGCATCGTCGGCCTGTTCTTCATGCCCATCGGCCTGTTCGCCGGACCGCTGGTCGGTGCCCTGCTCGGCGAGTACTGGCACACCCGCGAACTCGGCCGCTCGACCAGGGTCGGTCTGGCCACCTGGCTCGGCATCCTGCTTGGCCTGGCACTGAAACTGGCGGTTGTGATCGCGATGCTGGGCCTGTTCGCGTTCGCCTGGTTCTTCTGAGCCACCTGGCCTTCACGCCACGCGCACGCTGTGACCGTGCATAAACCGTGGGGCTGGCCGCGATCCGGCACAGCCGCCACACTGTGTGATTCCCGAATTCATCGAAGGGCCTGCTGCAATGACCCTCCCCACGCTGTTTCCCCGTCTGGCGCCGCTGGCGCTTGCCCTGGCCAGTGCACCGCTGGCTGCGCAGGAGTTCGCGCCTACCGCCGATACCTCACCGGCCGCGTGCGCGGCAATTACCACCGACGCGGCCCGGCTGGCCTGCTATGACCGCCTGTTCGGGCATACCCCGGAGGCTACCGCCGCCGCTGATGCTGCCGCCGAAGCGGCTGCACAGGCCCGCCGCGAAGAACGGCAGACCGCGCGCGTGAGCCAGGGCGAGGAAAAGCTGCGCGAGCGGGTGAGCGACCTGTTCCGCCCGGCGACGCCGGACAGCGCGCTGGCCAACGCCGGCCGCGGTTCGCTGCTGGACAGCCGCTGGGAACTGGCCGAGGACTCCAAGCTGGGGCCGTTCCAACTGCGCGCCTACAAGCCGGTGTACCTGCTGCCCGCCTTCTGGACCAGCGATCGCAACACCATGCCGCACTCGCCGAACCCGGCCAACAGCGTGACCACCCCGCAGGTACTGGACAGTGCCGAGCTGAAGTTCCAGATCAGCTTCAAGACCAAGATCGTCGAGAACCTGTTCGGCGACAACGGCGACATCTGGGCCGGCTACACCCAGAGTTCGCGCTGGCAGGCCTACAACAGCGAGGATTCGCGCCCGTTCCGCGAAACCAATTACGAGCCGGAAGTGATGATGGTGTTCCGCAACGGCTACTCGATCGGTGGCTGGCGCGGGCGCATGACCGGCATCGCACTGAACCACCAGTCCAATGGCCGCGCCGACCCGCTGTCACGCAGCTGGAACCGGGTCATGCTCAACATCGGCCTGGACCGCGAGAACTGGGCGCTGGTGCTGCGTCCCTGGTACCGCATTCCGGAAAGCCGCAGCGAAGACAACAATCCGGACATCGAGGATTACATGGGCCGCGGCGACGCCACCCTGACCTGGAACCGCAATGGGCATGAGGTCTCGCTGATGGCGCGCCATTCACTGCGCACCGGAAGCCGTTCGCACGGTGCGCTGCAGCTGGACTACGGCTTCCCGATCAGCAACCTGCTGCGTGGCCATGTGCAGGTCTTCGACGGCTACGGCGAAAGCCTGATCGACTACAACCACAAGGCCACCTACGTGGGTGTGGGCGTGTCTCTGCTGGAGTGGTTCTGATGGACGTGACGATCTGGCACAACCCGGCCTGCAGCAACTCGCGCGGCGCACTGAAACTGATCCGCGATGCGGGCTTCGAGCCGGTGGTGATCGACTACCTGGGCAACCCGCCGGACGCAGCCACGCTGCGCCAGGTACTGGCCGAATCCCGGCTGCACGCACAGGAACTGGTACGCAGCAAGGAGGCGCTGTTCGCCGAACTGGGCCTGGACGGCGCCGACGACGCCACGCTGCTGGCGGCGATGAGCGAACATCCCCGCTTGATCAATCGCCCCGTGGTGCGCACGACCAAGGGCACGCGGCTGTGCCGCCCACCGGAAACAGTGCTGGAGATCCTGTAACCCGGAAAAGGGGACGGAGGGAATTAAGTCGTTTGTGCA